>JAQCHM010000052.1 GCA_027730885.1 Actinomycetota bacterium
GGCGGGCGAACGAGACTCGCTTGCCGATGTTCTACCGAGCTCCGACTACGAGTCCTCCGACACGTTCCAGGACGTCGACCACGCCGCCGAGTTGCTCGCCGACCTGATCGAAGCCGCCGCGGTCGCACGTCCCGGGCAGCCGATCGATTTGGCCGCCCACTCGCTGGGTGGGGTGGTCGCCCGACGGGCCGTCGAACTCCTGGATCAACGAGGTCGGTTGGGCGAGGGGCCAGACGCTCTCCCTGTAGCTGTCGTGCTCACCATCGGCTCGCCCCATCAGGGCGCTGATCTGGCAGCGGCTGCGGTGGCCATCGAGGGGACGCCCACCGCGATGCTGGTCGATCAGCTCACCGAGTACCGAGGGGCAGTTTCGGTGCATCAGCTCGCCGGCGCCGGGTCGATCGCGTTGCCGTCACCCCGCGATCCGCCTCCCGGAGTGGTCGCGGTGTCGGTGGCCGCCGCCACCGACCTGATCGTCGGCGCCGAACACGCCATCTGGCCTGGCGCGGACAATGTGTTGGTATCCCCCGGATCGGCAGCCGGGGAGGGCGATGACGGCGGTTCGGTGCACAGCTCGCTGCCTGGACGGCACGAGGTCCAGGAGGCACTGGCCCGGGCCGCCGGCGGTCTCCGGCAGCGCTGTGCCGCGCTGGCTGACGTGGTCACTTCGACCCTCGCGGCACGCGGAATCTCCACGGTCGAAGATCTCGCTACCGCGCTCCTCGGGATCGATCGGTTCCTGTAGGCCGTCCCACCCGATAGCCTGTACCACGGTCCGCTAACCGCAGTCCGATTCCGTACCTCTACTCATCACCCCTCAAGACTCATCACCCGTCAAGACTCATCACCCCTCAAGCACTGACCGTCTCGCAGTTCCGGTCGCTTCGGGCTCCTTGCCCCGAGCGCGCGAACGGTATCCGCTCAACCGTAGGAGAATCCCGATGACCGCTGTCGTCACCATGAAGCAGCTACTCGACTCTGGCGTCCACTTCGGACACCAGACCCGCCGCTGGAACCCGAAGATGAAGCGGTTCATCCACGGCGAGCAGGGTGGTATCTACATCATCGACCTGGTCGAGACCCTGCGCCGGGTCGAGAAGGCATACATCTTCGTTCGCGACACCGTCGCCAACGGTGGCACCGTGCTCTTCGTCGGCACCAAGAAGCAGGCCCAGGAGGCCATCCGTCTGAACGCCAACTCCGTCGGCATGCCCTACGTAAATCAGCGTTGGCTCGGTGGCATGCTCACCAACTACCAGACGATCTCCAAGCGGGTGGGCAAGCTGCTCGAGTACGAGCGCATGCGGGCCTCCGGCGAGTTCGAAGAGATGCCCAAGAAGGAAGCGCTCCGGTACACCCGTGAGCTCGAGAAGCTCGACCGCAACATCGGTGGGGTGAAGACCATGGCTAAACAGCCCGACGTGGTCTTCGTGCTCGACACCATCAAGGAACACATCGCGGTGACCGAGGCCCGGAAGTTGGGAATCCCGATCGTGGCCGTGGTCGACACCAACTGCGATCCTGATCTCATCACGTTCCCGATCCCGGGCAACGACGACGCCATTCGCTCGGCCCAGCTCATGAGTCGGGTCATCGCCGAGGCGATCGCTGAAGGCAAGATCATGCGGGCCGGTCGTCTCGGTGTCCCCACCGAGGTGGCACGTACGCCCGAGCAAGAAGCCGAACACGCCGCCCTCCAGGCCGCAGCCCGAGAGGAAGCCCTTGCCGAGGCTGCCGCCCGTGAAGCACGGGTCGCCGCCGCGCAGGCCGCCGCGGCCGAAGGAGCAGCTGAGGCCGCCGAGGATGCTGCTGAGGTTGCCGTCGAAACCGCTGAGGCTCCCGTGGCTGCAGCTGCAGCCGACGAGAGCTGATTCGATCCGACCAGACACCAAGTACGCCAGCAAACGAACACAGGGAACGAACAGTCATGGCTGACTTCAGCGCGAAAGACGTACAAGAGCTCCGCAAATCGACCGGCGCGGGCATGATGGACGCCAAGAAGGCGTTGGTCGAAGCGGGGGGCGACTTCGAGGCCGCCACCCAGCTCCTACGCGAGCGTGGCCTGGCCAAGGCGCTCACCCGAACCGATCGCGACAACAGCGAAGGTGTTGTCGCCATCGCATCCGACGCCACTGGTGCCTCGATGGTCCAGCTCAAGTCCGAGACCGACTTCTCGGCGAAGTCCGAGGCGTTCACGACCCTTGCCCAGGATCTCGCCAACGTCGTGCTCGCCGAGGGCGTCGATGCGGTCTCCGAGAAGCAGTCGACACTCGAGGATCTGCAGCTCGAGATCAAGGAGAACATCGAGATCGGCCGAGTGGCACGCTTCGAGGCGGTCGAAGGCCGGATCATCGATGCTTACCTCCACGGCGGTGGCCGGGCCGGCGTGCTCATCGAGGGTGAAGGCATCAGTGCCGAGGTCCTGCACGAGCTTGCCCTGCACATCGCGTTCGCCAAGCCCCGGTTCCTCACACGTGACGAGGTACCGGCCGACGAGGTGGCGAAGGAAGAAGCTGCGCTGCTCGAGATCACGAAGATCGAGGGCAAGCCCGAGGCTGCGTGGGCCAAGATCGTCGAGGGTCGGGTGAACTCCTGGCTCGGCGAGATGGTGTTGCTCGAGCAGGGTCTCTTCGGTGACAAGGAAAGAGTCTCGGACAAGATCGGCACGGGGAAGATCACCCGGTTCGCGCTGGCAATGATCGGCTGAGCGTCGATCACCTGGCACAATCTCTCGAGTTCGTGCTCTCAGCGGGAGCGCTTCCGACACCAGGAGAACGATGACCGACCAGAGCCCCATCAAGTGGACGCGTATTCTCCTCAAGCTCTCCGGGGAGGCGTTCGCGGGCGCGAAGGGTTTCGGTCTGGATGCCGAGATCCTGAGCAAGATCGCTGACGACATCGTCGAGGCTCATGACCTCGGCGTCGAGGTGGCCGTCGTGGTCGGTGGCGGCAACTTCTGGCGGGGAGCGGGAGCCGGCGGCGGACTCGACCGGGCCCAAGCCGACTACATGGGCATGCTGGCCACGGTGATGAACGCTCTGGCGCTCCAGGATGTACTCGAACAGAAGGGCCTGCCGACCCGTACCCAGTCCGCCATTCGGATGCCCCAGGTGGCCGAGGAGTACATCCGTCGGAGAGCCATACGTCACCTCGAGAAGGGTCGCGTGGTGATCTTCGCCGCCGGTACAGGGAATCCTTTCTTCACCACCGACACCACCGCCGCTCTCCGAGCCGTCGAGATTGACGCCGGGGTGCTGCTCAAGGGCACCCACGGCGGGGTCGACGGCATCTATACCGCGGACCCTCGATCCAATCCCGACGCCGAGAAGATCGACCATCTGAGCTATCTCGAGGTGCTGAACAAGGAGCTGAGGGTGATGGACTCGACGGCGATCACGCACTGCATGGAGCACCACATGCCCATCGTCGTGTTCGAGCTGATGGGGGACGGAAACCTCCGCGGCCTGCTCCAAGGTCAGTCCATCGGTACGCTGGTTTCATGAGTGAGCTGACGGACCTGGTTCTCGAAGAGGCGAAAGAACGGATGGACAAGGCCATCGCGCACACGCGGGCCGAGTTCTCCGGCGTTCGCAGCGGTCGCGCCGCACCGGCATTGGTCGAGCGCCTCACCGTCGAGGCCTACGGTGTCGAGGTCAGGCTCCTCGAGATCACGTCGATCTCGGTCCCTGAGGCCCGGCAGCTCCTGATCGCTCCTCACGACCCGGCCAACCTCGGCGCCATCGAGCGAGCCATCCGCAACTCTGACCTCGGGCTCTCCCCGTCGAGCGACGGCCGCGCGCTCCGGCTCAACTTCCCACCCCTCACCGAGGAGCGCCGACGAGATCTCGTCCGCCTGGTGAAGAGCATGGCCGAAGATGGTCGTGTCGCCATTCGCAACATCCGCCGGGAGTCCCGCAAAGAACTCGAGAGCCTGGAGAAGGACAGCCAGATGTCCGAGGACGAGTTGAAACGGGCCGAGGAGCAGCTCGACAAGCTCACGCAGCGGTCAGAGGCCGACATCGACGCGGCGTTACACGGTAAAGAAGAGGAACTTCTCGAGGTCTAGAGTCGGCGCGAGTTCGCACGACCCCCAGATCTCTGGCATACGCAGGAAGGCGAGCGCTATGGCAAACGAAGCACACGAGCCCAGCGGAACCGGCGCCGACGACATCTTCGCGATGTTCGAGCCGCCACCTGAAGTGGACCCCAACAAGTTCGGACCGGTGCCGATCGTCAATGCCGACCTGGCGGATGGTCTTGTTGCAGGCGGTCTTGTTGCAGGCTCGACCAGCGTTGACGACGTGCTCGACATCGACAGTGCCGAACGTGATGCTCGTGCCGGTGCCCTTTCGGCCAGCCCCAGCAGTGGTATCCATCCCGATGAGTTCATCGGGTTCGCGCCCCGGCTCGAGCCGGTCGCGGTCGGATCGGTCGGTCCCGACGAACCGACGGCTGCGCCTCGCCCGAACGCGGACCTGACGTCGCTCACCGGAACCGACGCGCTTGCGTCTGAGGTCGGACTTCCACATTGGACCGAGCCGGCGACCGGGCAGGTGCCTCGAGTGGTAGCGCCGGACAATGACGGCTGGATCGAGTTGGCCGGCCCCCGATGGAAGGGCGAAGGTCCCGACTGGGCCGATGACGACATCGCCAGCGTGTTCGGTGCTTCGGGGCTCACAACCGACGCGGGGCTGTCCGATCTTGGTGTCTCGGATCTCGGGTTCCCGGACGGGCTGCCATCCGAAGATCCTGTCATCATCGACGACGAGGGCAATCTTCACGGACTCATTCCGCCGGGTGCCGGCGCTCCGCAGCGACCCCAGGTACGCCCACGGCCCCGTGTCGAGGCCGTGCCGTCGGGTGAGCGCAACATTCCCCAGGCGATCATGGTGGGTATCGTCCTGGCCGCGGTCGCGCTCATGGCCTTCCGGCTGGGCAACCTCTATGCATTGGGTCTCATCGCGGTTGCGGCCCTGTTCGGCTCGGTCGAGCTCTTCGACACCATGCGTCGGGCTGGTGTACACCCGGCCACCTTGTTGGGCGTCGTCGCCTCCGTCGGCTTCCCGCTCGCCGTCTATTGGAAGGGGCAGCAGGCCTTCCCCCTCATGGTCGGCCTGGTCGTCGTGTTCGGCGCGCTCTGGTATCTGAGCGGCGCGGACACTCACCGTCCGGCCCTCAATCTCGGCCTGACGTTCCTCGGCGTCTCATGGGTCGGCTGCATGGCTGCCTTCGGGGCGATGTTGCTGAACCTGCCCGACGGGAGATCCACGATCGTGGCCGCCATCGTGGTCACGGTCGCGTCGGACACCGCCGCGTTGGCCGGCGGAAAGGCGTTCGGAGGGCACTCGTTCCATCCGGCCAGTCCCAGCAAGACCTGGGAAGGAACCATCGTCGGCTTCGTTGCTGCCGTCGTTGCCGGCGTCGTGATGGGGGTCTATGGAGTGTCCCCGTTCAGTGACAACCTGATCCACGCCGCCCTGCTCGGTGTGGTGGGTGGTGTGCTCGCCCCACTCGGGGATCTCACCGAGTCGATGGTCAAACGTGATCTTGGCGTCAAGGACATGGGCCGTCTGCTGCCGGGCCACGGCGGTGTGCTCGACCGGGTCGACGGCCTGTTGTTCGTCCTGCCTGGCATCTACTACCTCACGCTGATCCTTGGTCTCGACCAGCTTGTGGCCACAGCCGGCCTGTAGGCCGTGAGCATCGACATCGCCATCGCGGGCTCAACCGGCTCCATCGGTACCCAGTGCCTGCAAGTCATCGCCATGACCGGCGACACCTATCGCGTTGCGTCGTTGTCTGCCGGCTCCCAGGTTGACGCGCTGATTCGTCAGGCGAACGAGGTGCGACCTGATCTCGTCGTCATCGGTGACCCTGCGCTCGAGGAAAGACTTCGTGCGGGGGTCACGCCGGGCATCGAGGTTGCTTCGGGCTCCGACGCCATGGCCGAAGGTGCCCGGTCGGCCGATGTCACGGTCAACGGCATCGTGGGCTTCGCCGGGCTGGCGGTCACCCTCGCCTGCTTGACCGCCGGGCGGAGGTTGGCCCTCGCCAACAAGGAGTCGTTGATCGCCGCCGGGCCGATCGTGCAGCGGGCCCGTCGTACGCCTGGGGCCGAGCTCATCCCGGTCGATTCCGAGCATGCAGCGATCCACATGTGCCTCCGGGGACTCGGTGCAGGTGCGTCGGGCGGTCCACGTCGGGTGGCTCGGCTGCAGATCACCGCGTCCGGTGGTCCCTTCCGCGGCCGAACTTCCAGCGAGTTGCAGGCCGTGACGATCGCCGAGGCGTTGGCCCACCCGACCTGGTCCATGGGTCCGAAGATCACCATCGACTCGTCGACGCTCATGAACAAGGGCCTCGAGGTCATCGAGGCCAACGAGCTGTTCGGTATGCCGGCCGGCGACGCGGGGTTCGGCCTTTCGCTCGATGACATCGACGTGGTCGTACACCCTCAGTCGATCGTGCACTCGATGGTGACCCTGACCGACGGCGCGACGATCGCTCAGCTCTCCCATCCCGACATGCGACTGCCCATCGGATACGCCCTGGCCTACCCGGACCGTTTGCCGGCGCCCTTCGGCGAGATCGACTGGTCCTCGCCGGGGCTGTTCTCGAACGGGACGCTCACCTTCGAGCCTCCTGACCGTCAGGCGTTCCCCTGCCTCGACCTCGCCTTCGAGGCCGCACGCGTCGGAGGAACCGCACCGGCCTGGCTGAACGCGGCGAACGAGGTGGCTGTGGCAGGATTCCTCAAGGAACAGATTCGTTGGGTCGACATTGCTCGGGTGAACGAATCGGTTCTGCAGGTCCACGATCGGGGAGCCGCCGACACGCTCGACGATGTTCTGGCCGCTGATCATGAAGCCCGGCGACGAGCCGACGAACTGCTTGCCGGCTGGAATTTGAACTGAAACTTCGATGGAGATTTCCTCTTGACCAACGAGCAAACGGCCGAACAACCGGCAGCCGAGCCGAGAATCGAGAAGCGGCCGGCGTTCTTCATGCGGGAACCTCGTGAGGTCGCGCCTGGTGAGGAGCGGAACAAGCCGTTCGCCCTGGTCGCTCTGCTCGGATTGCTCGCTCTGCTTTGGTACGGGGGCGGATTCGCCTCGGTGGTCTTCGTCGTCGGGTTGATTCTCATGATCTTCCTGCACGAGCTCGGCCACTTCATGACAGCTCGTTGGACCGGCATGAAGGCCACCCAGTTCTTCCTCGGTATGGGCCCGCGTCTGTGGTCGTTCCGCCGCGGCGAGGTCGAGTACGGCCTGCGGGCCATTCCCGCCGGCGCCTTCGTGCGCATCGTCGGCATGAACAACCTCGATCCCGTCGAGGATCCCCGCGACGGGCCCCGTGCCTACATGAACAAGTCCTACCCGCGCCGGATGCTCGTCATCACCGCCGGTTCGCTGATGCATTTCCTGCAGGCGTTGGTGCTCTTTGCGGTGGCCTTCACCGTGGCCGACGTGCCCGACGACACCAGCTGGCAGGTCGGCTCGATTGCCACCGTCGACGAGAGTGATGGCACACGCGTGCCGGCCGCCGTCGCGGGGATCGTTCCCGGCGACAAGGTGTTGTCGCTCAACGGCCACGAGACCGGTCGATTCCCGCAGTTGATCGCAGCCGTGCGGTCTCGAGCCGGCGAGGTGGTGACCCTGGAGGTTCGGCGGGCCGACGGCACGGTCGAGGAACTCCAGGTCGAGCTGGCCGGTATCGACGACGGAACGGGCGGGGTCAACGGTTTCCTCGGCGTCGGAGCCGAGTACACCGAGTTCCTGTCTGCAGGCGACACCTTCAGCGAGACGGGGCGCCAGATGAGGAGCGCGTTGGGGGTCATTCCCAGCGTCTTCTCGCCCGAACGCCTGGCTTCGCTCGGGAACCTGATGTTCCAAGGGGCCGAGGAGGTCGAGATCGACAGCGCCGAAGCCAGCGAGCGTCCCATCTCGATGGTGGGTGTCGTGCGTCTGGCCGGCAGCGAGCAGGTTGACTGGGTGGGACGCATTCTCCTGCTCGGTGCCATCAACATCTTCGTCGGGATCGTGAACCTCGTGCCGTTGCTTCCGCTCGATGGTGGCCATGCCGCCATCGCCACCTACGAGCGGATTCGGTCCGGTTTGCGCGGACGACGGACGTATCGGGCCGACGTCGCCAAGCTCATGCCTCTCACCTACGGCGTCGTCGGTCTCCTGGCGTTCCTCTTCGTCTCGACGGTGTGGCTCGACATTCTCCGGCCCATCAGCTGACCAGTAGCCTGCTGTCATGGATGCAGGCGCCGTTATCTTCCCCCGAAAGCTCACCCGCCAGATCATGGTCGGTGACGTTGCCGTCGGTGGGGGAGCGCCGGTGACGGTGCAGTCGATGACCATCACCAAGACGGCCGATCACGAGGCGACGCTGCAGCAGATCTACGCCCTGGCCGCCGCCGGGGCAGACATCGTTCGCTGTACGTGCAACGAACCCGAGGCGGCCGAAGGCCTCGCCCGCATCGTTCCCCGCAGTCCGGTGCCCATCGTGGCCGACATCCACCACCAGTACCGCCGCGCGCTCGAGGCGCTCGAGGCCGGGGTCCACTGTCTCCGCCTGAACCCGGGCAACATTCGTCGTCCGGAACACATCAAGGCCGTGGCGGCCGAGGCCAAGGACCGAGGTGTCCCCATTCGCATCGGGGTCAACGGTGGCAGCCTCGATCCTGAGCTCTACGAGAAGTACGGCGGCCGGGTGACGCCCGAGGCGATGGTCGAGTCTGCACTCCGCGAGATCGCATACTTCGAAGAGGTGGACTTCGACCTCATCAAGATCTCGGTGAAGGCCTCGAACGTCCCACTCATGATCGAGGCCTACCGACAACTGAGCGAAGTGACCGACTACCCGCTCCATCTCGGCGTCACCGAGGCCGGGCCCCCACCGGGCGGCATCGTCAAGGCGACGGCCGGTATCGCCACCCTGCTGGCCGAGGGCATCGGGGACACCATCCGCTACTCGTTGACCTCCGACCCGGTCGACGAGGCTCGCCTGGGCCGCCAGCTCCTCGAGAACCTGGGGCTGCGGGAGCGCAAGAACGTCGACCTCATCGCCTGCCCGTCCTGCGGCCGGGCCGAGATCGACGTCTACAAGATCGCGCAGGAGGCCCAGGAGGCGTTCAAGGACCGGCAGATTCCGCTGCAGGTGGCGGTCATGGGATGTGTCGTGAACGGGCCCGGTGAAGCTCGCGACGCCGACATCGGCATCGCTGCCGGCAACAAGCGTGGACACCTCTTCGTCAAGGGCACCAACGTCGCCGTCGTCGCCGAGGACGAGATGGTTTCGACCTTGGTCGAGTGGGCCGACTTCATCCACACGGAGGGCGTCGACGCCGCGCTCGAACGCGCACGCACAACGCGCGACGCCGCGCGCCGTGCGGCCGAGGAGGACCGTCAACGCAACCTGAACGACCGAGGCGACGACGCCAACTCGTCGGAGCAGGTCGTCGAACTGCTGCGGGCCGAGCGGGCGAAGGACCGCTGAAGGCTCAGCGGTCTCTTGGGGCGGTTGGTGTGATTCTTCGGCTATCATGAACCCTGACTCGCCTGAAGGCGTGGGCTCAGGCCCACGCCTTTGCTGTTTGGTGGGTCCCGAGACCAACCCATGAGCTTGACGATCGAAAGAGGTGATTCGTGGCGCTGCAGGACCGCATCGCAGAACTGCTGGCCCCCGCAATCACCTATCTAAGCCTCGACCTCGTCGACATCGACTACGGCGGTCGGCCGGCCCATCGGGTCGCACGATGGCGGCGTCACCACGGACCAGTTGGCCGACGTCAACCGGGCCGTGTCGCCGCTCCTCGACGACCATGACCCCATTCCCGGCCGGTACACCCTCGAGGTGTCGAGCCCCGGGGTGGAGCGGCCGCTCCGAGTCGTCGACCATTTCGTCCGCGCCGTCGGCGAAGATGTGATCATCAAGATGTCGGCCGGCATCGAGCCGCGTCGGCTGAAGGGCCGGCTCGAATCGGTGTGTGGAGAAGCCATCGTCGTCGTCGCCCGAGAGGTCGACGGAGCGAGCCAAACCGAGGTTTCGTCGCACGTGCTGTTGATCGCCGACATCGAGAAGGCCCGCACCGCGTTCGAGTGGGGACCTGCACCAAAGCCCGGCAAGTCGCCGGTCAAGAAGACTCCCAAGCCGACCCAGCCTGTCCGTGAAGAATCGAAAGAGGAAGTCGAATGAGCAACGAGATGACCGAAGCCCTGGCCGCCCTGGCCGAGGAGCGTGGAATCTCCATCGATCGTCTGTTCGGCATCATGGCCAATGCCATGGAGGCCGCCTACAAGAAGACGCACAACAGTTACGAATACGCCTGGGTCACCATCGACCCGACCTCGTTCGACATCCGCGTGTACGCCCAGCAGCTGGACGACGATGGCGAGCCCTACGGCGCCGAACTCGACGTGACGCCGAAGAACTTCGGTCGAATCGCCGCCCAGACCACGAAGCAGATCCTGATGCAGGGCATTCGTGAAGAAGAACGCGAGATGAAGTACGAGGAGTATGCGGGCCGCGAAGGCGACATCGTCACCGGCATCGTGCAGCAGACCGACTCGCGCTACACGCTGCTCGATCTCGGTCGTGTCGAGGCTCTGCTCCCGCAGGCCGAACAGGTCTCGGTCGGCCCCCGCCCCGAAGCGGGTAGCCGCTACAAGGCCTACATCGTCGAAGTTCGTCGGACGGCCAAAGGCCCTCAGATCGTGGTCAGCCGCACGCATCCCGGGTTGATCAAGCGACTGTTCGAACTCGAGGTACCCGAGATCGCCGATGGCATCGTCGAGTTGAAGGCCGTTGCCCGGGAGCCCGGGCATCGCACCAAGATCGCCGTCTGGTCGAACGACTCGAACGTCGATCCGGTCGGCGCCTGTGTGGGCGCCCGGGGCTCGCGGGTTCGCATGGTGGTCAATGAACTCAACGGTGAGAAGGTCGACATCATCCCCTACTCCGACGACCCCTACGAGTTCGTTGCCAAGGCGCTCTCGCCGGCCAAGGTCAAAGAGGTTCGGATCCACCCCGACTCGGGAACGGCCGAAGTCATCGTGCCCGATTTCCAGCTGTCGCTGGCCATCGGCAAGGAAGGTCAGAACGCTCGGCTGGCCCATCGTCTCACGGGATGGCGCATCGACATCAAGAGCGAGACCCAACTCGCCGAGGAAGCGCTCGGCTATGCCGACACTTACGAGGGCGAGGAGTGGGCCGAGGGAGAGTGGATCATCGATCCCGAGACCGGCGAGCAGAAGTGGCAACCGGCCGACGGCAGCGAAGCCATCTCGGCCGAGGAGTGGGCATCAGTCTCCGGCGAGGTCGCAGACGAACTCGTCGAATCTGAGGCTGTCGAGTCTGAGGTTGTCGAGTCTGAGGTTGTCGAGGCCGAGGCGGGGGCTGCGGCCGACGACGCACCTGCCGAGGGTGACTGAGCCCTGTCGAACCTGCGTCGGGTGCCGGCGGCGTCGCGCCCAATCGGGGTTGCGACGGGTCGCGCTCGACGCCGACCGTCGGCTCGTGTGGGACTTGGCGCGTCAGCAGGCCGGTCGCGGCGCCTGGCTGTGTGCCGACACCCTCGGTACGTGTTTCGACGCCGCCCGCAAGAAAAAGGCGTTCGGCCGGGCACTGCGCCACGCGCTCGATCCGGCCGACCTCGACCGCATGGCCGCCGGACTCGTCAGCTGTGGTTTACCAGACCCTGCCCGCTAGGCTCACGTTTTGGACGCGCCACCGTCGAGGCGTTGCCAACCGTCAACCCCCGAGGGTGAGATTTCCACGTGCCATCGAAAGTCCGGGTCTATGAGATTGCGAGAGAACTTGGTCTCTCCAACGCGGAGATCATCGATCTTTGCAACGACCTAGGGATCGGGGTGAAGAGCCACTCGTCGAGCATCGTCGAGCCGCAGGCCGACCGAATCCGGCGTAAGGCCGAACGCGACGGTTTGAAACGCGAGCCAGGCTCTGGCCACGACGACGGTCCTGACGGAGACCGGACAGCGAGTCCGGGCCCTACGTCCGATACTGGCAAGGCCGCCCCTGCCAAGTCCGACGACAGCCACAACGCCACCGCGACGGTGTCGTCCGACACGTCGGCCCCCGCTTCGGCGTCTCCTCCAGCCCAGCGTGAGAACCGAGAGCCGGCCCAACCGGCGCGGCAGGTTCCGGCGGCCGCCGCCCCTGGCGGTAACCGACCGCCGCAACGACTGATCTCGTCCGGCGGTTCGAGCACTCCGGGCATCGTCAGTTCCCGTCTTCTCCCGCCGCCTCCGCCTCGCGTCGGGGTGCCACCTTGGCCCGCAGCGTCCCCAGCTCGGCCTGCGGCCCCTCCCGCGGTGCCGACCCCGCCAGCGGC
>JAQCHM010000053.1 GCA_027730885.1 Actinomycetota bacterium
CTGCAAGCTGGCCCCACCTCCCCCCCGTTCTGCAAGACCCACGACACCCGAAAAGGGGCCGTGGTCTTGCAGAACGGGGGTCAGTGGGTCGGGTCTTGCAGAACGGCGGGTCGTAGGTCAGGCGAGCTGCCAGGTGGCGCTGAGCGACGGGTTGCCTTCGGCGGGCTGGGCTCGGTCCTCACGATGGAGGGCGAGCAGATGGGAATAGACCGAGTTGGCTGCGGCTCGCCACAGGCGCTTGTCGACGTCGGCGTACATGCTTGGGACCAGGTCCTTGATGGTCGCCGACTTCTTGCCGGCCAGGCCGGCGATGATCTGTTGTTCCCTGCCCCGTCGGTGCTCGATGAACGAGCGGACGTACGGCTTCGGGTCGGTGATGGCCGTCCCGTGGGTCGGCCAGTATCGGTCGTCGTCACGGCCGAGGAGGAGGTCGAGGCTGGCCAGGTAGTCGTACAGGTCCCCGTCCGGCGGTGAGATGACCGAGGTCGCCCAGCCCATGACGTGGTCGCCTGTGAACAGCACCCGTCGACCGTCGCCATCGTCGCTCAGTGCGTAGCAGAGGTGGTTGGAGGTGTGACCGGGGGTGTGGACCGCCTCGAGACTCCAGCCGTCACCGTTGATCGACTCGCCGTGGGCCAGCGGCACGTCGGGCCGGAACTCGATATCGGGGCCTTCTCGCTTGAGCTCGTCGGGCATGTCGGCCCATTCCTTGTCGATGGTGGCCTTCTCCTCGGCCGTGAAGTACTCGTCGAAGCTGATGGACTCGAGCGGGTCCTTTTCCGGGACCTCGCCGTGGGGGCCGAAACCGTAGGTCTTCGCGCCGGTGCGGCCGATGAGCTTGGCAACGCCCGCGGTGTGATCGGTGTGCGTGTGGGTGACGACGATGTGGTTGATCTGCTCGTCAGGCCCCAACGCCGCTTGGATGGCGTCGAGGTGCTCGTCGAGCGTGGGGCCGGGGTCGATCACGGCAACGTCACCTCGCCCGACGAGGTAGACGCCGGTTCCCTTCCAGGTGAACGGGTTGGCGTTCTTGGCGACCACCCGACGAACGAGCGGAGCGAGCTGGGTCACTTCGCCGTACACGGGATCGAAGTCTTTGTAGAACGAGATGGCCATGTCGAGAGTCTTACAGGGGTCCGTCCGGATCGAGAATTCCGGTGAGCATCAATCGGTCGCTGTTGGTGATCTCGGCCTGGAACCGTTGCACGCCGTCCACGAGCAGGAACGCAGTGCCGAGTTCGTCGAACTCGACGTCGTAGTCGGCTCCGATGGCCGCACCGATGGCCCGCCGCTCGTCGGGGTCGGTGAGGGTGGTCCGGAGGCGGCTGAGCCGTTGCCGATCGAACAGGTCCATGTCGAGCTCGACCCAGTCCTCGCCCCCGACGCCGATGAAGCTCACCCTTGCCTACTCCTGCGTTCGGTGGAGCGCCTCGAGCGTTGCCAACATCGCCGGCGTCGGGCGCGTGGCTCGGCCGAGGCTGTTGGCGACCCCGACCTTGAGTTCGGCCTCGACCAGCAGTTCGTCGCTGCGTCGGATTCGTTGTGACCAACGCGTGCTGGCTCGGCCGATCTCGGAAAGCCAGGTTTCGACCGAAAGGACATCCGCGGAGACGGCGGGTTTCCGGAAGCGCAGGCTGAGCTCGGTGACGACGAACTGGAATCCCTGGCGAGCCAGCTCGTCGATCGACAGGCCGATGTCGGCAAGGGCTTGGGTCCGAGCAACCTCGAAGTACGTGGCGTAGACCGCGTGGTTGACGTGGGCGTAAGGGTCGAGCTCGTTGAAGCGAACCGCGATCGATGTGACGTGGGCGTCGTGGGGCGTCATCACCGAACGACGATTCGACCGGTGCCCAAGAGTGTGCGGCCGATGACCGCGGCGGTGTGGCCCAGTGAGAGCAGCTCGGCCACGACATCGTCGGCTGCTCCGGAATCGACACCGAAGACGAGACCGCCCGACGTCTGGGCATCGGCGAGCATGACCCGGAGGAGCTCGTCGATCGCGCCGGTATCGAGCTGCGGCTCGATGTGGGCCAGGTTTCGCTGCGACCCACCGGGGATGAAGCCCTCCTCGGCCAAGAGGCGCACACCGGGCAGGAAGGGCACCGAGGAGAGGTCGAGTTCGGCGTCCACGTGGGACTCCAGCACCGCCCGCCCGAGATGACCGAGCAATCCGAACCCCGTCACATCGGTGGCACCGGTCGCACCGGCGGCCAGAGCGACACGTGCCGCATGGTCGTTGAGCCGCGTCATCTCGAGCACTGCGCGGTCGAGCGTGTCGGCCGCGATGTCGTGCCCCCGCTTGAGCGCGGTCGAGATGATGCCGATGCCGAGGGGCTTGGTGAGGACGAGGCTCTGCCCAGGCTTCAGACCGGCGTTGGTGAGTATCCGGGCCGGATGCACCTCGCCGACCACGGCCAACCCGAACTTCGGCTCGGGGTCGTCGACCGTGTGACCGCCGGCAATGACGAATCCGCCTTCGGCCGCGATGGAAGCCGCGCCGGCGAGCACGTCACCAAGCAGCTCGTTCGACAGTTCCTCGGTGTTCCAGCCCACCAAGTTGAGGGCCAACAGCGGGCGGCCGCCCATGGCGTAGACGTCGGAGACCGAGTTGGCCGCGGCGATCCGGCCCCAGGTGTACGCATCGTCGACCAGAGGCGTGATGAAGTCGGCAGTGACCACGAGGGCGCGGTCATCGTCGATCTGCCAGACCGCGGCGTCATCGCCGGTCGATGCGTCGACCAGCAGGCGAGGATCGTCGGAAGGCGTCAGGCGGCGCAGCACGTGCGCCAGCTCGCCGGGGGCGAGTTTGCAGGCTCAACCGGCGCCGTGGCTGAACTGAGTCAGTCGTCGGGTCATGGTCACCTCCGCTCGCTCGGTCAATCGATGGCTCCTGCCCGGCGCGTGCCCGGCAGCTCAGACATCGACCCTACCCGCTTGCGGCAACCCGACCGCAGCTCACTCCCGTCGAAGAGCTAACGATTCGCCGACGACCCCTTCGAGAGCAGCGCGTCGATTGTCGAGCCTGACGCGCCGGCCCCAACAAGGAGACGTCGCCCTCCTCCAGCATTGCGCCGGCTGCGTCGATCAACGCTCGGTGGGTGACGCGTGCGAGCGCGGCGCCCAGGGACAAACGAGCAACGCCTGCGTCAGCGAAGTCTTGTCGGCGATGGGCGGTCATCGATCCGACGACCAACACGTTCACCGGAACGTCGACAGCAGCGCACACCCGCTCGACTGCGGCCAGATCGGGCAGCCAGGGTATGTACACGCAGTCCGCTCCGACCGACGCGAATGCCTTCACGCGTTCGATGGCATCGTCGACGGCGTAGTTCCGACGCAGCACACCATCGGCCCGGGCCACCAGGATGAAGTCGTCGTCGAGGGTTCGCGCGGCAACGACCGCGGCCGAGACTCGTTCGAGAGCCTCGCCGAAGTCGAAGGAGTCGCCGGTCCCGAGGACGGTGTCCTCGATCGAACATCCCGCCAGTCCGGCAGCGGCCGAGCGACGAATGGTCTCGCCGACCTCGGCCGGCGTCGCCCCGTACCCGTTCTCGAGATCGGCCGAGACCGGGAGGCGAGTGACGGACGCGAGATCGGCCGCGTGGCCAATGGCGTCGTCGAGCGACACCCGTCCGCCATCGGGCAGGCCACGGGTGAAGGCGAAGCCCGAGGAGGTCGTGCCGATCGCTTCGGCTCCCAGCGCGGCCAAGAGCTGAGCACTCCCCCGATCCCACGCATTGGCCAACACGAATGGCTTCCCTGGTTGATTGAGTTGACGAAAGGATTCCACCACACCGACGTAGGCTCATTCCGTCGTGGGCGCGGCCGATGATGACCGGACAACCCGATCACCCGGAGAGAAACCATGTGCCGCACCGACAACCCCATCACCCTCAAGTTGCTGGCCGGCATCGCTGCCTCAGCCCTGCTGTTTTCGGCCTGCGGTTCCGGCGGTTCGGAGGGTACTGCCGCTTCGGACGGTGCTGCCGGTACGGAGGGTACCGACGCTTCCGGCGGCGGCGATAACGACGCACTGGTCGATGACCTCGCTTCCGAGCTCAGCGCCGAGACTGATTCGCCGTTCGCCGAGGAGGGCGAGGCTCGGTGCGCAGCCAGTAACAACGTCGAAGGCATCGGCGCCGAGCGGATTGCCGAACTGCGAGCCGCAACCTCGGCAACCGGCGGACTCGAGACGCTCGACCTCACGGCCGACGAGATCGACACGGTCGTCGCCGCGTTCGGCGAATGCACCGACATGGTCGAGTTCATGACGGTGCAGTTGGCCACCCAGTTCGGCGACGAGGCAGCATCGTGCATGATGGGCGAACTCGGTGAGGATTTCGTCAACGAGGCCATGGCCGCCGGCCTGGCCGGTGACGACCCGACCGCAGGCACCGCGTTCCTCGAGAGCATGATGACCGCCACCGCGAACTGTGGCGTCAACTGATCGACGGCGCGTCCGAGCCGGGGCCGCAGGTCTCGCCGCGCAGTTTGCGGTCCTCGCGGCCTGCTCCGGCAGCGACACCGCCCTCGTTGTCGGGTTGACCGAACAGCTCTCGGTGGTCGAGTCCAGTCCACTGGATGATTCGGCTGCCGCTCGGTGCGTCGCCGAAGCCGTCGCCGAGGCGATCGACTTCGACCTGTCGGTTTCCCTGGAGGCGACCGTCTTCAGCGACGAGGAGCTGGGCATCATCGGGCAGGCCGCAACGACATGCGCCGATACCGACGACGTGGTCATCGGCGTGCTGCGGGACTTGTACGCGCCGGAGGATGCCTCGTGCATCCAGGAGCACGTAGCCGAGACGTTCTCCTATCGGACCATCGGCGCCGTCGTCGTGGGCGCCGATCCCATTGCCTACGAGGGCTTCTTCGAGGCGGTGGCAGACACCACGATCGATTGCCCCGGCATCGGCAGCTGAGCCGACAGCCACCCCGGGCCTCCGCCGGTCGACCCCGCCTCGGTCAGGCGAAGAGTGCCGACCCTTCGTGTCTCAGCAGCCACGCTTTTGCTTCGAGCCCGGCCGCGAACCCTGTGAGCGAACCATCCGCGCCGACGATGCGATGGCAGGGCAACACGATCGACAGCGGGTTCCGGCCGTTGGCAGAAGCGACGGCTCGCACGGCGCTGGGTCGGCCCAGCTCGACCGCCTGTTTCCCGTAGGAGGTCGTCTGTCCGAAGGGAATCCGTGCCAGGCCGAACCACACCTCTTTCTGGAATGGGGTCCCGATGGGGTCGAGCGGTAGATCGAACTCGGTACGCCCTCCCAGGAAGTACTGGGTCAGCTGCTTCGCGCTCAGTTCGATGACCTCGCTGGTGCCCTCGGTCGTCGAGTGAAGCGGGACCCGATGCTTCGCGCGGGAGCCATCAAGGTCATTGGGCCAGAGGACCGCGCGCAGGCCGAGCGGGCCCGCCACCAAGAGGAGATGTTCAACGGGACAATCGATCCCATCAGGCAGATCGAGGCGGTGGCTGATGAGTTGCGGCGTTGCGGACAGGCGTGGAGTGCTCATGCGTTCGCTCCCATGGGGTTGCGTGTGGTCTCGAGTGGGGTGTCGGGTCCGGCGGTCTTGCCCGCAGACTTGGGCGCATAGGAGCGCCAGAGATGGTGCATCGCGTACGACCGCCATGGGCTCCATCCGAGCGATCGCGCTTCGAGGGACATGGATCCCTCGATACCTTGCCTACGGGCAACCTCTTGGGCCGAGCGCTCGAGCGCGAGGTCGCCGGGCACGAACACATCGGGATCGGACAAGCCGCGGAGCGACGTGACGGCCACCGTCCACGGACCGATGCCCTTGATCCTCAGGAGTTGTTGCCGGGCAGCTTCTCGGTCGGCGCCGGGCGAGAGGTCAACGGTTCCCTCGGCGACGGCCCGGGCCGCGGCAACGACTGTTGCGGCCCGAGACGCCGGGAGTCCAAGCTCATCGGGGTCCAGGGCCGCCCAGACCTCCGCGTCCGGGAACACGGTCGTGATCGGGGATCGCTCGCCCCCCAGGGCAGCGAACGACAGCGCTGGGTCGAGGCGATGACCATGGGCGGCCGTGAGCCGGGCGAGCACCCCGACCGCACTGGCGACGGAGACCTGCTGATGGATGATGGCGCGAAGCAACGCATCGAAGCCATCGACGTCCGCCGGTGAACGGGTACCGGGGTGTCGGGCGACGCCGGCTGCCAGGAGCGGATCGACGCCGAGCGACTCGTCAACGACCGCCGGATCGGCGTCGAGATCCAGCATCCTTCGACACCGATGCAACGCCGTCTGGAGATCGACCAGAGATGTCAGCCAGAACGAGGCTTCGACATGGGTCCCTGACGACAGATCCAGCGCGACGACAGCCGGGCCGTGCGGGAGACGCAGGCTGCGCGAGTAGCACCAGCCTTCGCGCGCCTCCACACCGGGAACAGCGTGCGAGCCCAGCCAGGCCAACACCTGGTCCCGGTCGTAGGGCGCCCGATGGGCAAGCCGAAGCGAGATGGCGCCGCTGGAAACCGCATCGGGCATCGTCGGCCGATGGCCTGATCGTCTCGCCGACTGTTGGGTCGCCTTAGCTCGCAATACGGTCGGTGTGCAAGCAAACACTTCGTTGACGGTGTCGTTGAACTGTCGGATGCTGTCGAACCCGGAGCCGAACGCGACCTCGCCGAACGGCAGATCGGTCGTCTCGATGAGGACACGAGCCGCGCGGGCTCGACGGGCACGAGCAAGGGCAACGGGGGTTGCGCCGACCTCGGTCGACAGCAGTCGGTGCAGATGGCGCGAGCTCACAGCAAGATGCCGGGCCAGACCTTGCACACCGACGCGATCGACGAGTCCGTCGTCGATAGCCCGAATGGCCCGACCGACGAGATCATCACGACGATTCCATTCCGGCGAACCAGGGGCGGCGTCGGGCAGGCAACGCTTGCAAGCTCGGAAGCCTTCCATCTGGGCCGAGGCGGGGGTGGCGAAGAACCGCATGTTCGCCCGCTTGGGCCGAACCGGTGTCGGGCAACTCGGACGGCAGTAGATGCCGGTGGACGTCACCCCCACGATCACCCACCCGTCGAACCGGCTGTCGCGACTCTCGACGGCGCGCGCCCAGGCTTCGAGGTTCGCCGGGGTTGCGGAAGGGGCCGGGTTCATGAGGTCAGTCTGACCCACCGTTTCCCGAAGAGCTAGCGGAAATCGGACAGCTCGGGCGGGCGCTCGCGATCGTGAACCGGCGGGCAGCGAAGACCGGGTGCCGGGCCGATCGTCGGAAGCTGGCGAACAGTCGAGAAATACGAGAGAGTCTGGCCATGATCGAAGAGCAGCTCGACCTCCCGACACCCGATGGTGACATGCCCACGTTCATCGTCCATCCCGAAGAGGGGGGACCGCATCCGGTGGTGCTGTTCCAGATGGATGCGCCGGGAATGCGGGAAGAGCTCCGCAACATGAGCCGCAGATTGGCCAGCGCCGGCTACTACGTGATGCTGCCGATGCTCTACTACCGCGACGTGCGCGAATACAACGTCTTCGAGACGGGCGACCGGGATCGCATGTTCGAGCTGATGGAGAACCTGACGAACGCCCGGGCGTCGGCCGACGCCGGCGTATGCTTCGCACACGCCGACACCGATCCGGCTGCCGACGCGACCCGGTGCGGCACCGTCGGGTACTGCATGAGCGGACCCTTCACCCTGATCGTCGCGGCCGACCACGCCGATCGGGTGAAGGCCGCAGCCTCCGTTCACGGAGTCCGGCTGATCACCGACGCCGAGGACTCGCCGCATCTCCGGCTCGGCCAGATTCCCGGCGAGATCTACATCGGCTGCGCCGAATCCGACCATTGGGCTCCGCCCGAGATGGTGAATGCCTTCGAGGCGGCCATCGCCGAGGCCGGGACGAACGGCAGGGTCGAGTGGTACCCCGGCACGGAGCACGGCTTCGCGTTCGGCGAGCGCCCGGCGTACGTGCAGGACGCGTCGGAACGGCACTGGGAACGTCTGCACAGCCTGTTCCGCCGGAATCTCGGTTGATGGCATCGACGGTCACCGGATCCTGTCATCACGACTGTCCTGACAGTTGCGTCTGGAACGTGACCGTCGACGAGGGTCGCGCTGTTTCACTGAAGGGCGACCCGGATCACCCGACCACCAGGGGTCAGCTCTGCCCGAAGGTCAATCGCCTCCTCGACCGCGTCTATCACCGGGAGCGCGTGCTCCAGCCGTTGTTGCGTGTCGGGCCCAAGGGCGCAGGCCGATTCGAGCCCAGCAGTTGGGACCGCGCACTCGATCTCGTCGCCGAGCGGATCGACAGGATCCGCAACGACGGTCGAACCGAACGACTTCTGCCGTATTCGTTCGACGGCACCCAGGGAGTGATCCAGAAGGGCATCGTCGCCGACCGATTCTTCTCGTTGCTGGGGACCAGCGATGTGCACCGCCACCTTTGCGGCGTCACGGCCTGGCTCGGCGCAGCCAGCGTCTCGGGACAACCCTTCGGTATCGACCCCTTCGAGTTGTCCCGCTCCCGAACCATCGTGCTGTGGGGCACCAACACCTACCACACCAATCGGCACCTATGGCCCGTGATCGAGGAGGCTCGCACGAGGGGTGCATCCGTTGTCGTGGTCGACCCGGTTCGCACGCCGACCGCAGCCCGGGCCGATCAATTCTTCCAGGTGAGGCCGGGCAGCGACGTCGCCTTGGTGCTCGGGTTGGTCCAGGTGCTGCATCGTGACGACCTCCTCGACGCCCAGTGGATCACCGAGCACACCACCGGCTGGAGCGAACTCCTGGCGTCGGCCGTCGCTCTCCCGCTCGACCGGATCGCGGTGGAGACAGGGATCGCGGTCGAGCGAATCGAGTGGCTGGCCCGACGGTTCGCCACCGAACGCCCCGCGGCTGTGCGTTCGCTCATCGGCGCCGAGCATCGCGCCAACGGTCACGAGATCATGCGGGCGCTCGCCATCCTGCCGGCCCTCACCGGCGCCTGGCGGGACCCAGGGGGAGGCCTCGCCCGCTCCACCCAGATCTATTTCGAGACCGCGCTCGACTATCCCGCTGCCCTACCCGGCGACGAAGGGCGTCGGCGATTCAACATGGCTGCGCTGGGCCAGGTGCTCACCGATCCGACGCTCGATCCGCCCATCGACCTGCTGTTCGTTCACAACTCGAACCCGGCCGTCATCTGCCCCGACCAGAATCAGGTGATCGCCGGTCTGGAGCGGGAGGACCTTTTCACCGTCGTCGTCGAGCAGTTCCTGACCGACACGGCGCGATACGCCGACGTGATCCTGCCGGCCACCTCACAGATCGAG
Organism: Actinomycetota bacterium; assembly: GCA_027730885.1. GTDB lineage: Bacteria > Actinomycetota > Acidimicrobiia > Acidimicrobiales > SZUA-35 > JAHECQ01. The sequence goes on from JAQCHM010000053.1 coordinate 9,286, forward strand.
CACCTCGACCTCGGCATTGCGTGGGGCCACCTCTACCTGTCGCTCAACCAACCCGCCATCGCTCCGGTGGGCGAAGCTCGGCCGAACTCCGAGATCTTCCGGCTGCTCGCCCGGCGGCTCGGTCTGACCGATCCGCTCCTCGCCCGATCCGACGAGGAACTCATCCGTGGACTGCTGGCGAGCAACCACCCCTGGCTCGACGGCATCACCCTGGAGTCGCTGGCCGCGAATCGTTGGGAGCGCCTGCGCGTACCACCCGGTTTCCGACCGAACGTCGATGCTCCGACGGCGACCGCCGACGGACGCCTCCATCTCGGCGCCCTGACCCATCGCCCACCGGAGCCCACCGCGGTCACGACGCCCGACCAAGGCCCCGGCCCGCTCCTGCTCATCAGCCGCAAGCAGCATCTGCGTTTCCTCAACGCAAACTACGGTGGCGATCCCGAACATCTGCCCGTACCGGCCGAACCCCGACTCGAGTTGCACCCGGTGGATGCAGCCGAGCGCGGAGTGGCCGACGGCACCCGGGTAACCGTGCACAACGATCGTGGGACGCTCACCGTCGCCGCGGTCCTCAGTACAGACCTTCAGCCCGGCTTGGCCTCGTTGCCGTTCGGCTGGTGGAACCACCACACCGAACAACGTCGCAGCGTCAACGCGCTCACCAACCCTACGGTGCCCCCCGACGGCCGGGGATCCGCCGCCTTCCACGACACGTGGGTGACAGTCAGTCGCGCGTGAGGGTCAGTCGCGCGTGACGTCCACGTCGTGGGGGTGGCTCTCACGCAGACCGGCTCCGGTGATCCGGACCAAGCGGGTGCGGTTCTGGAGATCGGACAGGTTGGCCGCTCCGGCGTAGCCCATACCCGACCGCAGCCCACCGATGAGCTGGGACACCAGTTCGGCGAGCGGTCCGGCGTAGCGGACCCGGGCCTCGACGCCCTCGGCCACGTGCTTGTGGCCACCCTGGCCGGTCCCGTAACGGTCAGCGGCACGACCGCGCATGGCGCCGGCCGAGCCCATCCCCCGATAGGTCTTCCACATGGCGCCATCGACCAGTTCCAGATCACCAGGCGCCTCGTCGACGCCGGCCAGCAGATTTCCGACCATGACCGCGTCGGCCCCGCCGACGAAAGCCTTCACGATGTCGCCCGACGTGACGACGCCACCATCGGCGATGATCGGAAGATGCCGCCCGTACCGTCGCCCGATCTCACGTGCGGCCTGGGCGCAGTCGAAGATGGCCGACATCTGCGGCATCCCCGCCCCGGCGACGATTCTGGTGGTGCAGATCGATCCGGCGCCCACGCCGACCTTGATGACGTCGGCGCCCGCCTCGGCGAGCGCCTCGACGCCCTCGCGTGTCACGACGTTCCCCGCGACGACGCACAGGTCGGGCCAGCCCTTCTTGATGGTCGCGACGGCATCGACGACGCCCCGCGTGTGACCGTGGGCGGTGTCGATGACGAGGAAATCGACGTCCGCTCCGACGAGGGCCTCGGTTCGCTCGGCCACATCGGTGACGCCGACGGCAGCGCCGACGCACAGGCGTCCACGTTCGTCCAGGGTCGACTCGGGTTTCTCGATGCGCTTGACGATGTCCTTGACCGTGATGAGGCCGCACAGTCGACCGGCGGCGTCGACCAGAGGCAGTTTCTCGATGCGGTGCTTGTGGAGGATCTGGACCGCCTCGTCCAACCCGGTTCCCTCCGGGGCGGTCACCAACCCTTCACCCGTCATGAACTCGGTGACCGGTCGCCCGTATTCGTCGTCGCCGCAAAACCGGACGTCACGATTGGTGAGGATGCCGACCAGCCGACCGTCGTCGTCACAAATGGGCACCCCACTGATCTTGTGGCGCGCCATCATGGCCTCGGCGTCGGCCAGCGTCGCCCTGGGATTCAGGCTGACCGGGTGGTCGATCATCCCGGACTGAGCCCGCTTGACGCGGTCGACGTTGTCGACCTGATCCTCGACACTGAGATTCCGGTGAAGGACCCCGACGCCTCCCTCCCGGGCCAACGCGACGGCCAGCGGCGCTTCGGTGACGGTGTCCATGGCTGCTGAGAGGAGTGGGGTCCGCAGGACGAGCCCGGCGATCTCGGTGGTGGTGTCGACCTCGGTGGGCAGGACCTCGCTCCAACCGGGCACGACCAACACGTCGTCGAAGGTGAGCGCCTCGTGATGACCGAAGAGGTCGTGATTGGGGTTGGGCCTGTAGGCCGCGGTCTGGTCGTGGTCAGTCATGGGAGACCGGTCTCCTCGGCGAGATGGTGGTTGAAAGACTAGGCGGGTCGTCGACCCCAGGAGGGCCACTGTCCGGGTCACTGTCCAGGACGCTACCGACAGCCGACACGAGCAGGCGGTACTCGGCCGCGTGCATCCGGGCTTCGAACGCCTCGAGGGTGTCGGCCGGCTCGAAGGGCACCGTCGTCCACTGGATCACCGGCCCTGAGTCGACCCCCTCGTCGGGTACCCAATGGACCATCGCGCCCGACTCGTCGATCTCGCCGGCGACCCAAGCAGCGAAGGCCCGCTCGATGGCGTGCGTCCCCGGGAACAAGCCTGGCTTCGCCGGGTGGAGGTTCACGACGCGGAAGTGACCCAGGAACTCGGCGGTGAGGATCCGCATCCAACCGGCGAGTACCACGAGGTCGGGGTCGCTCTTCGCCACGACGTCGGCCAGGCGCCGATCGTAGGTGGGTCGGTCGTCGCCTTCGGTGGCGACCACCGCGACCGGGATGCCCGCTCGGCGCGCACGGTCGAGACCGAAGGCATCAGCTCGGTTGGAGAAGACTCCGACGATCGACGCGCCCAGA
>JAQCHM010000054.1 GCA_027730885.1 Actinomycetota bacterium
AACTGATGAGCTCGATGGGGCGTTGCGACGCCTTGCGCCATGCTTGATCGAGCAGCTCGGATTCCGCGGCGTAACCAGGATGCCCCGGATGGACGCCCAGCTCGATGGAGGAGCCCGACTGTCCCCATCGATCGATGTCGATGACGAAATCACGCAACGTGCCGAAGTCGTCGGTCATGACCGCGCCCGACAATCCTCGGGCGGTGGCCCGCCACAGGCGGCGTTTAGCCGCCAACGCGCCACTTGCACCGTACTTCGTTGCCGTCCGTAGACAGCGAATGTTGTGACGACGCACCAGAGCGGACACGACAGGCATCAGCTCTGGACGCCAGTGAACGAGGTGATGACTGTCGGCGTGGCTGACCGGCACGAACTCCGCCACCGACTCGAACTGCGCAGACCACTCCTCCAACAACGCCCGAAGCACGCTCGGCTTGCGGAAGTTGGCCCTCTTCGCCGGATCGAACGCGCCATCGGTCATGATCGGAGAAAGCCGCCGATCGCTGCGGAGGGGTGCGAACTCGGTCGCCGTGAGATGCACGCCGAAGGACACCTGCTGGAAGCGCGGCGCCAGTTCCATCGAACGGGCAAAGTCCGGCGCCGTGGCCATCACGGTGGTCGACGTCACCGATCCGGCGTCGAGACATCGAACGATCGCGTCGGTCACCTCGACCGATCGACCGAAGTCGTCTGCGTTCACGACGACGCGCAGGCTGCTACTCACGGTCTCACCGTGTCCAATCTGGCCAGGCTGCGTCCTTGTCCGACACCTGCACGACGCCGGCCAGTGGCCACTGAATGCCGAACGTCGGGTCGTCCCAGCGCAGGCCCTGCTCCACCCCGGGCGCATAGGGCGACGACACCAGGTAGAGCACCTCGCTGTTGTCGTCGAGCGCCTGGTAACCGTGGGCGCAGCCGGCAGGAACCGAGAACGCCTTGCGATTGTCCGGCGTCAGCTCGACGCCGGCCCACTGCAGGTAAGTTAGCGACTGCGGACGGACGTCGACACAGACGTCGAACACCCGGCCGGCGATGCATCGGACGAACTTGGATTCGCCGTGGGGTTGGGTCTGCCAGTGCAGGCCCCGAATCGTCCCGGCATACACCGACCGACTCATGTTGACCTGGGCGACGTGGTTCGCACCTCCCGCGGCCGACATCTCGTCGGCGCACCAGGCGCGGGCGAAGAAACCTCGATCATCGGCGAACGGCTGAAGGTCGACGACGAAGCAGCCGGCAACATCGGTCTCGGTGAACTGCATCGCGGACCTCAGACCTGCCAGAAGAACTTGTCGTCGATCTGACCGGTCTTCATCAGGTGCTAGATCTGCTTGAGGCGGCGGTGGTTGCGGCTGTGCAGCAGGCTCTCGTCAAAGCCGATCCGGTTGAAGATCTCGATCAGCTCGATCACCCCCTTGCGGACGTCCCAATCGCACGAGAAGCCGGGAAGTTCGGTGTTGATCTTGGTGAAGTCGACCCGGTAGTTGCGTGTGTCGCCACCCTGCTCGCCAAGCACGACCTCGCAGCCAGGGACCTCATCGCCGATGATGCGGCAGATGTCCCGCACCTGGTAGTTGGTGCGGCTGTCGCCCACGTTGAACGCCTCGGTCGACACCACGTCGGCCGGCACCTCGATGGCGCAGATCATGGCTTTGGAGATGTCGCGGATATGGACGAACGGACGCCACGGGGTGCCGTCGCTCTCGAGCTTGAGCTGACGTGTGAGGTAGGCCTGCGCGGTCAGGTCGTTGGCGACCAAGTCGAAACGCATGCGAGGGCTGGCGCCGAACGCAGTGGCGTTGCGGAGGAACACCGGGGTGAACGAAGCGTCCGCCATGGGACGCAGATCGTCCTCGACCAGCACCTTGCACTTGGCGTAGGCGGTGATCGGCGCGGTTGGCGACTCCTCGGTGGCGAGCGAGTCGTCCTCGGCTCCGCTGGCGCCGTAGACCGAGCAGGAGGAGCTGTACACGAACCGGGTGATGCCGGCAGCCTTGGCCATCTCGGCGAAGCGGATGGTCGCTTTGTGGTTGATCTCGAAGGTCAGCTCGGGGTCGAGTTCACCGACCGGGTCGTTGGAGAGATCGGCCAGGTGGATGATGGTTTCGAAACCTTCGAGCTGGTCGGGGGTGGTGATCCGGGTGTCGATCTTCTTCCACCTCGGCGAGGCGTCGACGCCGTCGTCCATCCAACCGACGCGGTGGAAGCCGGTGTCGTACACGGTCACGTCATACCCGGCCGCCATCAACAACGGGCTGAGCACGGTACCGATGTATCCCTCGCCGCCCGTCAGTAGAACCTTCATGCAATCGGCTCCTCGTGGGGGTTTCGTCCTGTCCAAGGTTGCCCGTTCGTCGCTGACTTCTGGATGAGCCGAACAACCCGAACGCCCTACCCCATCGGCCCACTCCCACCGTTCTTTGAAGCAAAAACCACGCCACACGTGGAAAACGCTTCAAATTTCGGGGGTGGTGGGGTGGGGGTCGTGCAGATCAGAGACCGCGGGCGTCGCCGTGTTGGTCGAGAAACCACTGGTAGGTAGACTCGAGGCCCTCGCTCAGGTCGACCGAATGCTTCCAGCCGAGGGCGTGGAGCTTGGACACGTCGAGCACCTTGCGGGGGGTGCCGTCGGGCTTGGAGGTGTCGAACACGAGCTCGGCTTCGGGGTAGACCGCGTCGCGGACGGTCTCGGCCAGGGAACGGATGGACAGGTCGATGCCAGTGCCGACGTTGACGTGCTGAGCGTCGGAGTAGTGCTCCATCAGGAAGAGGCAGGCCGACGCGAGGTCATCGACGTGGAGGAACTCACGCATGGCCGAACCGGTGCCCCAGATCTCGACCGCTCCCCTACCGGCGACCTTGGCCTCGTGGAATTTGCGCATCAGGGCGGGGATGACGTGGGACGATTCGAGGTCGAAGTTGTCGCCGGGGCCGTACAGGTTGGTGGGCATGGCCGAGATGAAGTCGGAGCCGTACTGGGTGCGGTAGGTCTGGCACAGCTTGATGCCGGCAATCTTGGCCAAGGCGTAACCCTCGTTGGTCGGCTCGAGCGGGCCGGTGAGCAACTGGTCCTCGGTGATGGGTTGGGTGGCCATCCGGGGGTAGATGCAGCTCGAGCCCAGATAGAGGAGCTTCTTGGCGCCCGTCTGGTGTGCCGCGTGGACCACGGTGCCGTGGATCATCAGGTTGTCGTAGAGGAACTCGGCGGGGCGGGTGCTGTTGGCCCAGATGCCGCCGACGGTGCCGGCGACCAGATAGACGTACTCGGGCCGGTTGTCCTCGAACCACCGGTTGACCGCCGACTGGTCACGCAGGTCGAGTTCGTGTCGGGTGGCGGTGAGGATGTCGGTGTGACCTGCTGCCTCGAGGGCCCGCATGACGGCCGAGCCGACCAGGCCACGGTGGCCGGCGACGAAGATGCTCATGATTCGTTCTCCAATTGCGCGTCGACCATACGGTGGACGAGTTGTTCGAAACTGACGTCGGGTTGCCAGCCGAGCGCGGTGCGCGCTTTGGTCGAGTCACCACAGAGGTGGTCGACCTCGCTCGGTCGGAGGTAACGCTCGTCCACCTTGACGTATCTTTCCCAGTCGAGCCCGACCCGGGCGAACGCCAGCTGACAGAACTCCCGGACCGAGTGGGCCTCGCCGGTGGCGATCACGTAGTCGTCGGGGGCATCGGCCCGGAGCATCAGCCACATGGCGTGCACGTAGTCGACGGCGTGGCCCCAGTCACGGCGGGCATCGAGGTTGCCGAGTAGTAGCTCGGACTGCCTGCCTTGCCCGATGCGGGCGGCACCGCGGGCGATCTTCTGGGTGACGAAGGTCTCCCCCCGGCGTTCACCCTCGTGGTTGAACAGGATGCCGGCGCAGGCGAAGAGTCCGTAGGCCTCGCGGTAGTTCTGGGTTGCGTAGTGGGCCGCGACCTTGGCCACCGCGTAGGGGCTGCGCGGGTGGAACGCGGTCTGCTCGTTCTGAGGCGGTGGCGCCGAGCCGAACATCTCCGAAGACGACGCCTGATAGAAGCGCGCAGCCGGAGCGTGGTTACGGACCGCTTCGAGGAGACGCAGCGCGCCCTGGCCGGTGACGTCGAAGGTGAACTCGGGAATCTCGAAGCTCACGGCGACGTGGCTCTGGGCGCCGAGGTTGTAGACCTCGTCGGGCTGGATGTCGGCCACCAGGCGGGCGAGCGACTGACCGTCGGTCAGGTCGCCGTAGTGCAGGACGAACGAACGGCCGGCCACCTCGGGACCCTGGTAGATGCCGTCGAGGCGAGTGGTGGAGATGGACGAGGAACGCCGGATCAGGCCGTGGACCTCATATCCCTTGCTCAGGAGCAACTCGGCCAAATGAGAACCGTCCTGGCCGGACACACCGGTGATCAGTGCACGTCGGTTCACCAGCCGGCCCTGTCGACGGAGCCGCTGCCCTGCCCGTAGATCGACCGGAACCACTCGTAGGTGGACCGCAGGCCGTCCTCGAGCGAATGCTCCGGCGCCCATCCCATCCGCGTGATGCGCGACGCGTCGAGCAGCATGCGAGGAACGCCGTCGGGGCGGGTGTGATCGAAGCGCAGCGTGGCCTCGGGGTGGACGACATCACGGATCATCTCGGCCACCGTCCGGATCGACAGGTCGGAACCGGTGCCGATGTTGATGTGACCGTGCGAGTCGTAGCGTTCCATCAGGAACACAGCAGCCCGAGCCAGATCGTCGACGTGCATGAAGTCTCGCATCGACGAACCGGTACCCCAGACGTCGATGTGGTCACGGCCTTCGGTCTTGGCATCGTGCAGTCGACGCATGAGCGCGGGGATGACATTGCCGGTGTCGACGTCGAAGGAGTCTCCGGGACCGTAGACGTTGGTGGAGACCGCCGAGACGAAGTTACGTCCGTACTGGCGGCGCACGGTCTCGCACATCTCGAGCCCGGCGATCTTTGCCAGCGCGTATGGCCGCATCGACGGTTCGAGTGGTCCGGTCAACAGCTGGTCCTCGGTGATGGGCTGGACGGCTTGGCGCGGATACACGGTCGATGGCGAGACGTACAGCAGCTTGCGGACCGAGTCCACGGCCAGCACCCCCCGCAGGACCGAAGTGTGGACTTGCAGGTTGTCGAACAAGAAATCGGCCGGCGTCGCCGCGTTGGCCATGATGCCGCCACCGAGGCCGGCCACGAGGTAGACTAACTTCGGCCGGGCCTCCCGGAACCACGTGACGACGGCGTTGGCGTCACGCAGATCCAGGTCGGTGCGGGTTGCCGTGAGGACGTTGCCGAAGCCGTCGGAGGCGAGTCGACGAACGATGGCCGAACCGACGAGCCCTTGGTGGCCGGCGACGAAGATCGGGGCATCGTGCTCGAAGGTCATGGAAGGAACGCTAGCTGACGCCTACTAGGCCCAGGTCTTCCAGGGGGCGTTGCCCTCGTCCCAGAGTTCCTGGAGGAAGACCATGTCACGCTGGGTGTCCATGCACTGCCAGAACGACTCGTGCTTGTACGCCGCGAGCTGACCGTCCTTGGCGGCTGTGAGGAATTGCACCCTGCGACCTTGGGTACCTACAGGACGACAGCTTCAGCGCCGAGAAGCACCCGCAGCTCGGGGATCAATCCGTTGCTGGCGTCCACGCAGTACTCGTCGGACAGCTTGACGGCCTGATTGTCGTTGAGGTGTATATAGACCTGAGCGTCGCCCTGATGCTGGAGCAGCACCCCTTTGAGCTCTCGGATCAACTGATCGGACAGCTGGTTGGGCCGGATCTCGAGCCGCAACGGCGGCGCCGACCCCAACAGCTCAGGCTCGAAGACCTCGAGGGCCTGGACCATCAGCTTCGGGGTGTCGTCGCGTTTGTCGACCCGACCCCGCACCACCACCACGCGATCGTCCTCGAGGAGATGCCCGTAGTCGGCGAACGTGCGAGGGAAAACCATGGCCTCGGCCGAATGGGTGAGGTCTTCGAGCACGAAGACTCCCATGAGATCCCCCTTCTTGGTCCACTTCCGCTGCAAGGCAGTGACCATGCCTCCGACCGCCACGAACGCTCCGTCCTCGTGGTCCTCGAGCGCAGCCAGGGTGGTCTCGGCCTTGCGCTTCAGCGCGGCCTCGAGGCCCATCAGCGGGTGATCGGAAACATACAAGCCGAGCATTTCCTTCTCGAACGCCAAACGTTGGGCCTTCTCGAACTCGTCGGGCGCGATGGTGGGTCGGTCGTCGAAGCTCGGCGTATCGCTGCTCGAACCGCTGTTCCCGAAGAGGGTCATGACCCCCATGTCGCGCTCCCTTCGGGAGGAGACCGTCTTGTCGATGATCTCCTCGAAGCAGAGCAGCAGACCCTTTCGGGCATGGCCGAGCGAGTCAAAGGCGCCGGCCTTGATGAGCGACTCGATGGTGCGCTTCATCGACACCTGGTAGTCGACCCGCTCGCAGAAGTCGAAGAAGCTCGCGTACGAGCCATTGGCCCGACGTTCGGCGGTGATGAGATCGACCAGCGCCTCACCCACGTTACGCACTGCCGACAGCCCGAAGGCGATGGCGTTGTAGGGGGCCTCGGGGTCGGGGTCGGGAATGGACGTGAAGTCGCGGTCGGAGCGGTTGACGTCAGGCACGAGCACGTGGATGCCCAACTGGCGGCATTCGTTGAGGTAGACCGCCGCCTTCTCGAGCGAACTCTTGACCGAGGTGAGCAGACACGCCAGGTATTCGACCGGATAGTTGGCCTTCAGGAACGCCGTCTGGAACGAGACCAGACCGTAGCCATAGGAATGGCTCTTGTTGAAGGCGTAGTCGGCGAAGCCTTCGATGACGCTGAAGAGACTCTCGCCGAAGGCGGCGCCGTAGCCGGTGCGCTCACAGCCGTCGACGAACTTCTCGCGCTCCTTCGCCATCAGCTCGCGGATCTTCTTGCCCGCGGCCTTCCGCAAGTTGTCGGCATCGGCCAGGGTGAACCCGGCGAATCGCTGACTCATGCGCATCATCTGTTCCTGATAGATCATCAGGCCATAGGTGTCGCCGAGGATGTCCTGGGCGTCGGCATGGATCGGTACGATCTGTTTGCGGCCGTTCTTGCGGTCGGCGTAGTCGTTGTGCATGTTGGCGGCCATCGGCCCCGGCCGATAGAGGGCCACCAACGCAGCAACGTCCTCGAACTCTGTAGGGGCCATGGACCGCATGAGCGCCCGCATCGGCCCTGACTCCAACTGGAACACGCCGATGCTCTGGCCGGCTCGGAGCAGTTCGAACGTCTTCTCGTCGGTGAGGTCGACCCGGTCGATGTCGACATCGACGCCGTGCACCTCTCGAATCAGCTCGATGGTGTCGGAGATGACGTCGAGGTTGCGCAGACCCAGGAAGTCCATCTTGAGCAGGCCGAGATCCTCGACGCCGTGCATCTCGTACTGGGTGACGACCGGCGCCTCTTCGATGGCGAGGCCGGCCTCAGGCTTGCGCTGGATCGGCAGGTAGGCGGTGAGCGGCTCCTTGGTGATCACCACCGCCGCCGCGTGAATGCCGTCCTGGCGCCGCAGCCCCTCGAGGCCCATGGCCACCTCGACCACCTTGGCCACATCGGGCTCACCCTCGACCATGGCCCTGAGCTCGCCCGCCATCTTGTAGCCGTCGTTGTACTTCTCCGAGGGTTCGAAGCAGTACTTGAGCGGGGTGTCGCGGCCCATGATGAGGGGCGGCATGGCCTTGGCCACCTTGTCGCCGACGACGTACGGATAGCCCAGCACCCGGGCGGCGTCCCGCACGGCGGCCCGGGCCTTGATCTGGCTGAAGGTGACGATCTGGGCCACATGGTCGCGGCCATAGCGCTCGGCGGCGTACCGGATCATCTCGTCCCTGTAGCGAGAGTCGAAGTCCATGTCGATGTCAGGCATCGAGATGCGTGACGGGTTGAGGAACCGTTCGAAGAGCAGGTCGTACTTGATCGGGTCGAGGTCGGTGATCCAGAGGCAGTAGGCCACCGCGCAACCGGCCGCGGACCCACGGCCGGGACCGACCCGGATGTTGCTGTCACGGGCGTGCTTGATGAGGTCCCAGGTGATGAGGAAGTAGGACGAGAACCCCATCGTCTTGATGACGTCGAGTTCATAGACGAGTCGTTCGACGATGGAGTCGTTGATCTGGTCGCCCCAACGGACCTTGGCGCCTTGCATCGTGAGGTGAAGGAGGTAATCGTCGGCGCCCGCGAACTCGGCGGGAATCGGGAAGTCCGGCAACTGCGGCTTGCCGAAGTCGATCTCGACGTTGCAACGCTCGGCGATCCAGAGCGTGTTGTCACAGGCCTCGGGGAGTTCGGCCCACTGGTGACGCATCTCGGCCGCGGTCTTGAGATAGTGCTCGTCGCCGTGGAACTTGAACCGATTCGGATCGCTCATCAGCGACCCGGTCTGAACACAGAGCAAGGCATCGTGGGCTGCGTGGTGCTCGCGGTCGGTGTAGTGCGAGTCGTTGGTGGCCAACAGCGGCGCTTTGATCTTGCGGGCGATCTCGATGAGTTGAGGGTTGGTTCGACCTTGCTCGGGGATGCCGTGATCCTGGATCTCGACGAAGACGTTGTCGCGGCCGAAAATGTCCTGGAGTCGTGCCGCCTTCTGGAGGGCGGCCTTCTCGTCGCCTCGGAGCAGGGACTGCAGTACGTGGCCACCCAGGCAACCAGTGGTGACGATCACACCCTCTGCATGGGCCTCGAGCACTTCCCAGTCGACCCGGGGCTTGTAGTAGTACCCCTCCATGTAGGCCCTCGACGCGAGCTGGATGAGGTTCTTGTAGCCGGTGTTGTTCTCAGCCAGGGCAATCAGGTGGTAGTAGAGCTTCTTGCCTCCGTCGGTGTCCCCGCCGGAATCGTCGATCTTGCCTCGCCGCGAGGGACGCTCGAAGCGCGAGTCCTCGGCCTGGTACAGCTCACACCCGATGACCGGGTTGATGCCCTTGTTCCGGCACGCACGATAGAAGTCGAGGACGCCGTACATGTTGCCGTGATCGGTGATGCCGAGGCCCGGCATCCCGTCGGCCGCAGCCTTGCCAACCAGGTCGTCGATTCGAGAGGCGCCGTCGAGCATCGAGTACTCGGTGTGCACATGCAGATGTGTGAACGAGGACCCCACGGCTCCTCACGATAGACGCTCCGCGACGGTCCTGGACGGACGCCGAGCAGGAACCCCGACCAGCTTCCCGGCGCCGCGTTCGTTCGCCGGAGCGACCGAAATCAGTTGACGCCCGAACGCTTCCGGAACTCGGAACTCTCGCTGAATCCGACCATCAGGTGACCCCGGCTGAGTCCCTGATCGAGTCTGCCAGTCCAGAAGGCGAAGCCGGTGGCGTCAGGCTCGCGTCCCATCACGTTGCGGTAGACGAGTCGGACGAAGTCGGCGTTGCTCAACGTTCCATAGGTGACCTTGAACTCTGGTGACGCTGCGAAGAACGAAGCGACGTCGCCCAGCCCCGACCCGCCGGACAGGCGTCCGACCCAGTAACTCAAGCCGGCTTGGTCACTCTCTCGGCGGAAGAAGGACAAGTACAGACGGCGGACCTGTCCGACGAGGATGCCTTCGCCACAGTCGCTGCCAAGGTTGGCCGCGGTGACCACGGGCGAGGCAGCCGACGAGCGTAGGGTACCGAGGCTGGTGTTGGCCTGGTAGAACTGCACCGTCACCCACATCTGGCCGCGGGCGTCGCAGGCGGCGGCGACGCCGGCCACCGTCAGGTTCGGGTCGACCACCAGGTTGCGGTGACCGTCGGAACGCATCCACGCGTCAGCGATCTGGCCGGTCCACCATCTGCGGGCGATGATCTCGGCCCGTCCGTCGGAGGAGTGCACCAGATTTTGCTAGCTCGACATGTGGTTCGACCATACCTGCGAGGCGTGTTCGAGCCCGGCGTCGGAAACCAGCGGTTTGACGCCCCGCGCGGCCCGCTCATTGTTGAGCTGCTGCAGCAGCTGAGCTTCGAGCACCTGTTCGGTGCTCCACGCGGATACCGGTGAGGGCGCAACGGCTGCCCCTCCCGCGACGACGGACAGCGCGAGCAGTGCGGCGGTCACCGGACGCCACGCTCGGCCGGCACGCCTCGAAACGGCCGAACTCAGAACATCCCAACGATGAGGGAAAGCGGAGCGGCGGGATGAGGTGCCAATCCGGAGGTCGACGGACTCGGCCTGCGGGCCCGACGTTCGGGGTACCTGGGTCGGTGGGGTCATAGGACTTCCATCGGCTGTACACGCCTTGCCTGGAGGGAAAGGTGGCAGAAGGCGCGCCACCGTTCATCGCAGGGCCCCACAGCTCCTCGACGGGTAACCGCAGGCGAACTTGCCCATTGCGCCAACCCATTCGCGCCAGTTCGCCGCTGACCTGGGCTTTCAAGCGCCCCAAAAGCGGCCCCTTGGCCCCAGCGGGGCTTGTCGACGGCTCAGCGACGGCGCCTAGATGGGTCAGCCGGCCGGTTTTTGGAACTGGTCCAGAAACTCGGCCATGGCCCAACCGAACATGATCAGGTGACGGCCCGCCGCACGGTCACAGTCAGTGAAGAGTGGGGAAAGTTGTGCCTCGGGATAGCCGGGCTTGAGCGACTCGTAGTCGAACACCAGAAGATCCGACGTCGTGCGGGCCACCATGGTTCGATCGTCGAAGTCGGTGGCGCCGAACCGCTTGGCAAGTCGCCTCCCCCACGCTCGCTCCTCGCCATTCGGCCGCTCTTCGGGCCAGGGTCGGAGAGCCTGGAGGTCCTTGAACGCATCGATAGGTCCGGAGTCGACGATTCGGCTGCTCACCACGACGTCCTCGTCGGGGAACGCCATGCGCGCCTTGTGGAATTGATCATGCATGAGACCACGGAGTGTCGTGGCTCGGGTTTTGCTCCGTCCGACACAAGCGACCCCGAGCAGGAGGGCCGGTGTGCCGCCGATGCGCTCGATGGTCGAGAACACGAAACCTCGGAGGTTGCCCTTGTCGAAAGCCTGGCTGACCAGGACCCACGCCTCGGCCTGCTTCGAGAGGACGCCAACCCCCCAGTCCGCTCCGGCCGCGCTGAGGTCGGCCATGTCGCTCATTTCGGCGTCGGTGAGTGCCGTGCAGTCCTTGGTGATGACCTCGATGGTCACGGTTCTGGTCCCCCTACGTCCCGAGTTCGAACGACCTCGAACGTGATCGGGCGGGGTGCCGGAGCAGCCCGTATCCGGCTCGAAGGCCAGTGACAGTTTTCACTCCCGACCCCTCGGCCGTCAAACCGAGGCCGCGACGAGCGCCGCCGGACCATCGTGAACTGCAAGCTCAAGCCACCTCAGCCCCATTCTGCAAGCCTGCCAGCCCCTGAGCGGGGGTGACGGGCTTGCAGAACGGGGGATGGGGGTGGCGGGCTTGCAGAACCAGTCGAGGGTGGGTCAGAGGTAGACGCCGCTCGGGCCGCCGCCGGGGGGCAGGGCTTGTGACTTCATCTGCTCGAGCTGCTGTTTGGCGGCGACCTGCTGGGCGAAGAGCGTGGCCTGGATGCCGTGGAACAGACCTTCCAACCAGCCAACGAGCTGGGCTTGCGCGACCCGCAGTTCGGACTCCGAAGGCACCTCTCCCTCGTCGAAGGGCATGGCGAGTGACGTGAGCTCGTCGCGAAGGTCGGGGGACAGGGCCTCGCCGAGTTCGGCGACCGACGTGTCGTAGATCTCCCGGAGCCGGATCCGGCCCTTCTCGTCGAGGCTGGTAGTGCGCACCTCTTCGAGCAACTGGCGGATCATCGATCCGATTCGCATCACCTTGGCCGGCTGAGAGATCGAGCCCGGCGGCATCTCGTCGTCGGCGTGACGGTGGTCATGCCCGCGCTCGTCGAGAACCTCGGGGTTGATGACCTCGCTGAGCGACCCCTCGAGGTGCTGGCTGGTCCGGTCGTTCTCAGAGTTCTGGGTGTTCACAATTGCTCCTGTAGCTGATCGGGCGATGCCTTCGGGGTCAGACCGTGGCCGTCAGTCGGGGCACGTACATCTCAGCCGACGTGAGCGAGCCGTGCCGCCCGACCAGCATGTAGGGGCCGCTGTCGTCGGGGTC
>JAQCHM010000055.1 GCA_027730885.1 Actinomycetota bacterium
ATAGCCGCTGGTGACCGTGTAGTGCCGGACGAAGAGGCGACCGGGAACGTCGGGGTGGAGCACCTCGTCGGACTCGGTGTCTCGGATCTCGATCTCGACCCCGAGCATGGGGTAGCCCGATGTCTCGGTGCGTTGCTCGAGGGTGTCGGTCGGGTGGCTGCACACGATGAAGGCCCACGACTCGCTCATGCCGTAGCCACTGATGGTCGGGCAGAACGTGTCCTGAACCTGGCGGGCGATGGGGGTGGGGGACGAAGCACCCGCCGGCAGGGTTCCCAGTCGAAGGCTCGAGACGTCTCGCGCTCGCCCCGCCTGGGCGTCGAGCAGATCGGCCCAGACCGCGTCGAAGCCGTGGACGGTCGTCGCCCCCAACTGCTCGATGTCGTCGAGGACGGCGTCGGGGTCGAACGCGTCGTAGAGCTTCTGGCAACCGCCGGTGAGAATCGCCATCAGAGCGATCTCCGAGAGCGCATAGATGTGGAACAGGGGAAGGTAGTTGAGGTGCAGATCGTTGCGACTGTGGCCGAGCAGCAGGGCCCGCTCTCGTACGTTGCGAAGCGGACGGTGCGAGTGCATCACCCCCTTCGGGTTGCCGGTCGTCCCCGACGTGTACGCCAACATCATCAACTCGTCGGGGCTGACGGCCGAGGCGCGCTCGGCCAGGGCGGCGTCGGAGATGCCTTCTCCGACCGCCAACAGGTCAGTCCAACGGCGGGTCGGGGTCGAACCGGCTTGTTCGAGAGCCGCGCCCGCGCCGCCCATCATCACGACGAGCTCCAGATGACCGGCTGCTTCGATCTCGGGCCTGGCCGAGGCCAAGAGGTCGCCGTAGTCGATCGGTCCGGAGCGGTCGACGGTGATGAGGAGTTTGGCCTGTGAGTTCACCACGGTGAACGCCAGATCGTCGGAGCGGTAGCGCGTGTTCAACGGAACCAGGCAACCACCAACGCGGGCGACCGCGTAGAGCAGATGCAGCCACTCGGGACGGTTGGTCATCCAGAGGGCCACATGATCGCCGGGCTTGATCCCCAGGGCCATCAGGCCCTTGGCAACGCGGTCGACGTCCGCCGTGAACTGCCGGTAGGTCCAGAGCTCGTCGCCGTACCGAAGGGCGACGCGCTCGCCCCACCGGGCCGCGGCGAGTGCGGGTAGATCGCCCAGCCGGAGCTGGTCGAAGCCGGTGACGTCCGGTTTGGAATGGGTTGGCGCGGGCGCGACTGTTAGCGTCTCGTGTCAATGGCCGTGAGCGCAAACACGGTCGTCCGAAGGGGAAGATCATGCACAAACTGGTCGTTCGCAATGCCAACCTGGTCGACGGTACCGGGGCGCCCGCCCGCAGGGCCGATCTGGCTGTCGGCCACGACGGTCTGGTTGCAGAGATCAGCACGGAGCCTGGGGTCATCGGCCCGGGTGAGACCGAGATCGACGCCGAAGGCCGATTGGTGACGCCAGGGTGGGTCGACGTCCACACCCACTACGACGGCCAGGCCACCTGGGACCCCGAGCTGTCGCCGTCGTCGTGGCACGGGGTGACCACCACCGTGTTCGGTAACTGCGGCGTCGGGTTCGCTCCGGCCAAGGCCGAGCAGAGAGAGTGGCTCATCCAGCTGATGGAAGGAGTGGAGGACATCCCCGGCTCGGCGTTGGCCGAGGGCATCGACTGGCAGTGGGAGACCTTCCCTGAATACCTCGACGCGTTGGCCAAGATGCCACGGGTCATGGACATCGCCACCCAGGTCCCCCACGGTTCGGTCCGGGCGTATGTCATGGGTGATCGGGGCGCCCGCAACGAGCCTGCCACGGCCGAGGATCTGGAGCAGATGGCCGCGATCGTCGAGGAAGGCATTCGGGCCGGAGCGCTCGGGTTCTCTTCCTCGCGGACCAAGCTGCACCTCGCGCTCGACGGCGAACCGGTGCCCGGCACGTTCGCCGGGGCCGAGGAGATGATCGCCCTCGGCCGAGCGGTCGCCGCTGCGGGCGGCGGGGTGGTCGAGGTGGCATCCGACATCGGTCTCGGAGGTCTAGAGGGCGACTTCAGCCAGGACATCGACTGGATGCGGACCTTGGCGGCCGAGCACGGGCTCACGGTCACCTATGCCTTGACCCAGGCCGACCGTGAGCCTGAGCAGTGGCGTGAGTTGCTCGACATCAGCTCGGCACCCATCGACGGTCCCGGCCGCGTGCTCGCCCAGGTGGCGGGCCGCCCGGGCGGGTTGCTGTTCGGCTGGGAGACCTCGCTGCACCCGTTCAAGATGCACCCCACGTACCTCGCGCTGGCCGACTCGCCAATCGCCGAGCGGCTGGTCGAGTTGCTGAAGCCCGAGGTGAAGGCGGCCATCCTGGCCGAGGCGACCACGTTCACCGGCCGCTTCAACTACGACGTCGCCCACGGGTTCCACAAGATGTATCCGCTGGGCGAGATGCCCGAGTACGAGCCCGACGCGGCGCACTGCGTCGAGGCGCTGGCCGCAGCAGCCGGTCAGGACCCCTACGAGTTCTGCTACGACGTGCTCTGCTCGAACGAAGGTCGCGGGTTGATCTACTTCCCGCTCACCGACTACTCCCAGCGTTCTCACAACCCGACGTTCGAGCGGCTGAACCATCACGGCGCGTTCCTGAGCCTCAGCGACGGTGGCGCGCACTGTCGTCTGATCTGTGATGCGTCGACTCCCACCTACCTGCTCACGCACTGGACCCGTGACCGCACCCGCGGACCGCGCATCCCGCTCGAAGAGGCCGTGAAACTGCAGACCCACGACACCGCTGCGGTTTATGGTTTGAGCGATCGGGGCACGCTCGAGGTCGGCAAGAAGGGCGATCTGAACGTCATCGACTACGACGCACTGCGCCTCGAATCGCCCCGCATGGTCTACGACCTGCCGACGGGCGCGCCGCGCCTGCTGCAGGACGTGCACGGGTATGTGGCGACGGTGGTGTCGGGCGAGGTCACCTGGCGTGACGGCCGGCCGACCGGCGCTCGTCCGGGCGTTCTGGTGCGAGGCAGACGCTGACGCTATAACCCAAGTACCAAACGAGCCGAAGTCCAACGACCAAAGGGAGCTACATGGCCATCGACAAGTTCGCCGTCGAGGCGAGCCACATCATGATGTTCGCCCGATCGGTGGGTGACGAGAACCCCATCTACCACGATGCCGATTACGCGGCCGGCACCGAGGCAGGGTCGATCATCGCCCCGCCGACCTTCGCTCAGGCAAGCGCCCAGTTCGACCCCGACTACTTCCTGCGGCCAAAGACCGGCAAGCCGTGGTTCGGTTCGGGCAAGGAAGCGACCGGCATCAAGAAGGAGAAGAAGGAGGGCGGGAGTTCGGGCGCGGCCGCGGGCGGCCTCCACGCCGAGCAGCACTTCGAATATCACCGCCATCTCAAGCCCGGTGATGTCCTCACCGGTACCACCTTCCCCGGCAAGTCGTGGGAGAAGGAATCCAAGCGGGCCGGAAAGCTGAAGTTCAGCGAGACCGTCACCGAGTACCGGGACCAGAACGGCGAGCTCGTCATCACCGCCCGTGGTGTCGGCGTCGTGACTGAAAAAGTCATCGGTACCTGAGCAGACCGGCAGATCAGGAGAACGAGGACATGACACTCAAAGCAAATGACATCAAGGTCGGCGACACCCATTCCGAGGTGTTGGTCGAAGACCTCAAGCGGACCCAGATCGTGCAGTACGCCGGCGCTTCCGGCGACTACAACCCGGTCCACACCGACGAGAAGTTCGTCACCGAAGTGGCGGGATACCCGACGGTGTTCGCGCACGGCATGCTCACCATGGGCATGACCGGCAAGCTGCTCACCAACTACGTGGGCGACGGCCGGCTCACCAAGTATGGCGTCCGGTTCGTCAACCAGGTGTGGCCCGGCGACACCCTCACCGGCACGGTCGAAGTGGCCGAGATCCGTGACGAGGACGGCCAGAAGCTGGTGGACCTGACGGTCACCACCGTCAACCAGGACGGTGCCACCGTGCTCAGCGGCAACGCCACCGCCCGTATCGACTGACCTCCGCCCGACCGACACTCCCGCAACCGCGTGCAGCCACCACCGCTCAGCGGCGTGGCCCTGCACGCGGTTGTGCGTTTTGCCACCGGTCAGCGGTCGACGGAACGAACCGCCGGATCGTCGAACAGCTGTTGCTCGAGTTGGGCGTGACAGGAGTGTCGACCGATCACGTGCCATGCGACCGTGGCGGTGGTGTCGTTGCGGGACAACGTGCGTGAGAGAACGTCGAGCCCGCTCGCACGGACGACGGCGTCGAGCCGGTCGACCTCGGATCGATCGGAGGTCACGACGTAGGTCTCGGACTCCCGACGTTCGCCGATGACTCGCTCGAGCGATGGCAGCAACAAGAGCACGAGCATGGTGATGCCGCCGGCAACCAACGCGATCTGGGCGTGGCCGGCCCCGATGCCCAGACCCAGCGACGCGGTGAGCCAGATGGTGGCCGCCGTCGTGAGCCCGCTGACCTTGGGACCGTCGCGCATGATGGCGCCGGCGCCGAGGAAGCCGACACCGGACACGATCTGGGCTGCGATCCGGGCGCCCTGACCGTCGGGCGCCCCGATGCGGATCGAGAACATGGTGAACAGCGCGCTTCCGAGGCAGATGAGTGTCATGGTGCGCAGACCGGCCGCTTTGTCGCGCGACTCGCGCTCAGCCCCGATGATCGCACCCACCATCAGCGCCAGCAACAGCCGACCGAGGATCTCGTAGGTCATGCTCGGCTACCGTACGCCAACGAAGCGTGGAGGCGTGGCACCCAGGACGTGACCGGTCACCAACTCTTCGGACGAGTGGGCAACGACGTAGCGAGTGAGACGTTGACCATGCTCGGACAACTTCCGTCGATCCTCCCACGAGATACAGGGCCGGACCGGCTCGCGGAACCACGGTGCGTAGTACTCGATGTTGGGGATGGCCCGCACGTCCTCCGACACGTTGGGCGTGCCACCGTGCCAGGTGCGGACGTCTCGGATCTGAACGGAGCCGGCGGGAGCCGGGCAGACGGTGCTGAGCCTCATCCACTCCGGCTCCTCGTCGGGACTGGGGAACGGCTCGCGGGAGTGCTGGGTGCCGAGGATCTGACGCGTCGGCCCGTTGAGCCGGGTGCTGTCGGTCGGCATGAAGTTCACACAGATGTACGGACACGGCAGGTCCCGCGTGGTCAGGTGGCCCCGACGGTCGGCGAACGCGCTGTTCGGGGTCCCCGCCTCTTCCCGGTCGCGCATGTCGGAGTGCAGCGGCTGATAGCCGTGGGCGCCGGGTAGGCAGAAGTCGCCGCCACCAGAGCGGACCATGTACTCCGACGATCCGAAGAGAGCGGTGATGATGGGCGTGAGCGTCGGGAGATCGATCAGCATCTGCCACTCCGGACGGTGGAGCATGGCGCGGGTCAGGCTCGATTCACCGAAGGAGTAACGATGGGAGCCTCGGTTTCCGGAACGCTCGGGGTCGAGCGTGAGGATGTCGGCAATGACCTCGTTGGCGCCGGACCGAAGGAACTCGGTCTGCTCCGGAGTCAGGATGTCTCGCACGACGACGAAGCCGTCGCGATGAAAGACCCGTACTGCACGCTCGATCTCCCTCGGCTCGAGGATCTCGATCCCACGGATGCCGTTGTGCCGGCTCAGGTATTCGCGCAATGTCTCGACGTCGGGAGCAACCTGCATTCGCATGTTCTAGCGGGTCGCGCTCGTCAACTGATCGAGTCTTCGAAGGCCGACTAGCGTGATGCGAAAGACGTCACCATCGAAGGGGTAGAGATGAAACAGGTAATCGACTCGGTTCTGCAGTCCGGGGTCGATCGAGGCGCAGTCGCCGGGGTGACCGCGATCGTCGTCGACCGCGACGGGGTTCGCTTCGAGGGTGGCTTCGGTCGGCGAGAGGTCGGGGGGAATGCCGACATGACGTTCGACACTGTGGGCGCCATCTTCTCGATGACCAAGGCCATCACCGCGGCTGCGGCGATGCAGTTGGTCGAACAGGGTCGGCTCGACCTCGATGCGCCGGCTTCCGACGTGTGCCCGGCGATCGGAGCCCAAGGCGTGCTCACGGGGTTCGACGCCGATGGTCAGCCGATCACGCGGCCGCCTGCGACCCCGGTGACGTTGCGTCACTTGCTGACGCACACCTCCGGCTATGTCTACGACATCTGGAACCCGAGTCTGACGAAGTGGACAATCGCCACCGGTGCTCCGGGGGTCTTCTCGCTTCAGAAGGCCGCGCTCGAGACCCCGCTCATGTTCGACCCGGGAACCGACTGGGAGTACGGCATCGGTATCGACTGGGCCGGGCTGATGGTCGAGGCCGTTGCGGGCCAGACGCTTGGGCAGTATTTGGCCGAGCACCTCACCGGCCCGCTCGGCATGTCGGACACCACGTTCTCGCCAACCGCCGAACAGGCCGCCAGAACTGCTTCGCTGCACGCCAGGTTGCCCGACGGTGGGCTGACACCCATCTCGCTCCCCGCGGCCGAAGCTCCCGAGTTCGAGATGGGCGGCGGCGGGCTGGTCTCCACCGTGCACGACTACGGCCGGTTCATGCGGATGATCCTCAACGACGGTTCGCTCGAGGGGACGCGAGTGCTCCGGGCCGAGACGGTGCAGCTCATGAGCAGCAACAACATCGGCGACCTCCGAGTCAAGATGCTGCGAACTGAGGCCCCGACCCTGTCGGCCGACGCCGAGTTCTTTCCCGGCGAGCCTAAGACGTGGGGGCTGAGCTTCCAGATCAACGAAGAGCCGGCCTCGACGGGGCGACCGGCGGGGACGCTCATGTGGGCCGGGTTGGCCAACAGCTTCCAGTGGATCGATCGGCAGAACGGCATTGCCGGGGCGTACCTCAGTCAGATCCTCCCGTTCGCCGACCCGGCAACGCTTGGGCTGTACCTGGAGATGGAGACCGCGGTCTACGACTCCCTCTAGCTCAGCCCTCGACGGGGTGGTCCTCGCCTGCGGCGATCTTGGCCCGGATCTCTTCGAGGAAGGCCTCGTGCTCCGGACCGTCCCAGGCACGATGCTTGCCGGCCAGGTAGGCCTGGGCATTGCACCAGTACATCCACGCGTTGAGTCGGTTGGCTGCGGTGTTGTCCCGTTCGGCCACGACCTTGGCCGGCATCCCCATGATGATCGAGTTCGGGGGGAACACCTTCCCTTCGGGGATGAACGCCCCGCCGGCCACGATGGACCCGGCGCCGACCTCGCACCCGTCCATCAACACCGCGCCGATGCCAATGAGGCAGTTGTCGCCGATCTTGGCCCCGTGGACCACCACCCGATGGGTGATCGAACAGAAGTCGCCGATGATCGACGGGTCGCTGGTGCCGACGTGAACCATCGCATGATCCTGGACGTTCGACATGCGCCCGATCCGAATGAAGTCGTTCTCGGCCCGGGTGACGGCGCCGGGCCAGACCGAGCTACCGGCCCCGATGGTCAGCTTGCCGTACAGGACGGCCGTGTCGTGCACGAAGACACTGGGGTGGATGTCGACGAGTTCGGGCGAGCGAATGGGTCCGCTGAGGGCGTGCTCGGTCATGGATCGAGAATATCGGGGTCGCGCGAAAGGACTGACCATCCACTCTGTCCCGCATTTCACTGTTCCCACGCTTCGCTGTGTCCCTCGTCACACCCCCTCGGTCGTGTGGAAGACTGGGCCGATGCGCTGGATCGATGACCAACCATTCGACCCGAAGTTCCCATTCTGGACCAGAGCCAATGTCGGTGAGGTCCTTCCGCTGGCGCCGAGTCCACTGGGGTGGGACTTGCTCTTCGACGCGGCGTGCCGCCCTGGTTGGCGTGACTGCATGATCCAGCGACTCGGCATAGACGAGGACGAAGTCGACGTCCGCAACCCCGAGGTCATCGGCGTCTTCGGCGGGTACGCCTACCTGTGCGCAACGATGCTTCGCGTGCGGGCCGACCGGACGCCGGGATTCACGGCCGAGGCGCTCGACGCGGCGTACTTCGGTGATCATCCCGATGTGCCATCCTTCGTGTCCGAACCTTGGCACGACAACCCACGGACCACCGAGGTGATGACGGGTTGGCTGGTTTGGGTAATGGGAACGATGGAGCAGGACGAGCTGGAAGCGGACCGAGTCCTGTCGCTCCAGATCCGGGCCAACCGCCCTGATCTGCGAAACGCCACACCCCACGAGTTGCTCGAACGAGCGCGTGACCTGCAGCCCGTCGCCCGCCGCCTGTTCGACCAACACATCAACCAGTCTGGAGCGGCCTCCATCGGACCCGGCGTGTTGGGCGCCATCTGCGCGGCCATCGGTCGGCCGGAGGCGCCGCTGGCGCTTTTCGCCGGCCTGGGCGGGGTCGACTCGGCCGCGCCGTCCTACGCAATGTGGTCGCTGTCGCGGTTGGTCAATGACGCGGCTGCGTTGGAGTGGGCCTTCGACGAAGGCATCGACGGACTCCATCAGCGGTTGGTCGATCGGGCCCAGGCCGACACCGACGACGCGAGCTTCGTCGATCGCTTCGACGAGTTCCTCGCCGACTTCGGTTCACGGGGCCCAAACGAGTGGGACATCTCCTCCGATGTCTGGGAGACCAAGCCCGATATCGCTCTGGCCGCCGTCGATCGCATGCGGCTGGCGCCGTCGTCATCGGCTCCCCGCCTGCAGACCGACGAGCGGGAGAAGGAACGACTCACCCTGTCCGCCGAGATCGAGTCGGTGCTGGCCGGCACTCCCGAGCTGCTCGGTCAGTTCCACGCTGCGCTCGTGTCGGCTGCCACCTACGTACCCGGACGCGAACGGTCCAAGACCAGCATCATCAGGGTGGTCGGCGAGATGCGGTTGGCCATGTGGGAGCTGGGGCGCCGGTCGGTCGAACAAGGCGAGATGGTCAAGCCGTCCGACATCTGCATGTTGTTCTGTGACGAGCTCGAGAGTTTGGTCGAAGGGACCCTTACCGGCGTCTGTGAGTTGGTGGCCGAGCGGCTTGCCCATCACGAGTGGCTGACGTCGCTCGAACCGCCGTTCATCATCAACGGCAAGCCGGCGCCCAACACCGAATGGCCCCGACGTGGCGCCGACGAGATTGCGGCCAACGTCGTCGGTGACGTCCTGCACGGCATGCCCGGCTGCCCCGGGGTCGTCCGAGGGATCGCCCGAGTCGTTCTGGACGCCGGCGATCCGGGAGCTCTCGGCGCCGGCGAGATCCTGGTCGCCCCCATGACCGATTCGGCATGGACGCCCCTCTTCGTCGCCGCGGCGGGCGTTGTCGTCGACGTAGGTGCTGCCTTGAGCCACGCCATCATCGTCAGCCGAGAGCTCGGCATCCCCTGTGTCGTGTCGGTGACGGGAGGAACGAGCCGTATCCCCGACGGCGCCGTGATCGAAGTGGATGGCGCGGCGGGCACCGTGACCATCGTCGGCTGATGGAACTCGCGCTGGCCAGCCTTGGCGACCTCCTACCGAACCCGCACACTGGCCTCAGCCGCACCGAGGCGCAGCGACATCGTTCGTTCATCGATCAGGGCGTGCTGGCCGAGCGGCTCGGCTTCGATGCCATTCACCTCGGCGAGCATCATTTCTGCTCCTACGTGCTCTCTGCACCTGCCGTCGTGCTGGCCGCCATCGCCGAGCGGACAACGACCCTTCGTCTTGGCACCTCGATCACCCTCGTGGGCAACAACGATCCGGTCCGCCTGGCCGAGGACTACGCAACCGTCGACCTGCTCTCGGGTGGGCGGGTGGAGATCGTCTCCGGGCGCGGCGCGCCCTTCGTCGCCACCTACCGAGGGTTCGGCCAGTCGATCGAGACGGCGCGGGAGCGCTACGACGAGAACGTGCGACTTCTGCATCGGCTGCTGACCGAGACCGGCGTCACGTGGGCGGGCGACTTCCGGTCGGGATTCGACGACTTGACGGTGCGCCCTCGACCGCTCGACCGCATCCCGCTCTGGGTGGGCGCCAGCTCGCGTGAGTCGGTCCAGTTGGCCGCTGAACTGGGAGCCGGACTGATGCTGCCCAGTGTGTTCGGCCGACCGGAACACTTCCGAACCATCGTCGACTGGTACCACGAGGCATGGGCGTCCGCCGGGCGTCCCGAGGCCGACGCGAGGGTTGGGGCCATCAGCCACGCCCACGTGGCGTCGACCGTCGAGGAGGCCAAGGCGCGATGGGAGCCTTATTACCGAAACTACTGGGACTTCGTCGGGGGCCTGGTGGTGCCCGCCGGCTACAAGTGGCCGGCGTTCGAGTACGACAACCTGCTCGCCGGTCCGGCGATCTGCGGGAGTCCGCAGAGCGTGGTCGAGCAGATGGGCCACTGGAACGAAACGCTCGGGCTCGATCGCCAACTGTTCATGTTCGACCTCGGCGGCATCGAGACCGAAGTGCTCACCGAGTCGATCGAGCTGTTCGCTTCGGAGGCGATGCCGGAACTCGCTCGACTCTGACCGGGCTCAGTCCAGATTGGTGAGCGCGCTTGCCGAATCCCAGGGCGAGATCTGACCGGAGTAGACCGCAGGGCCTCGGTGGAAGTGTGATGCTTCCTCGAGGGTCTCGACGAACGGCATGTCGATGGGGTATACGTCGTCGCCTCGAGGGCGCGGGCCGGCCTTGGAGACGTGGCCCCAGAGCGGATGGCCCACCACTTCCTCGGCGATCCACGAAGCCTGGATGAGCTTGTCGAGGTCGTAACCGGTCTCGATGCCCATCTCGTGACACAGGTCGACGAAGTCCTCGGTGGGCACGTGGCCCGCGGCCCGTCCGTTCCCGCAGTAGGGGCAGCCGCCCATGCCGCCGATGGAGGTGTCGAACTCGGTGACGCCGAGCTGCAGGGCCTCGTAGTAACTGGCGATCGTCGACCCGCGGGAGTTGTGCAGGTGCAGGTGGTAGGTCTGGATTTCGGGCCAGGTGTCTCGGATGGCGGTGATGGTCTCGCGCACGGTGTGCGGCGCGTTCCAGCCCATGGCGTCGGAGAACGAGATGCGGCCGACGTCGATACCGTGCTCGTGCCACTTGTCGATTAACATCCCGACGAACTCGAGCCGCTTGGCGAGTGAGAACGGACCCTCGAAGTTGGATCCGAAGGGGCTGCCGATGGTCACGGTGCCGCTGGTGACGCCGTCGGCTGCTGCGGCTTCGACGATGCCGTTCATGCCTGCGATCTGCTGGGCCTGGCTGCGGTTGTAGTTCCGTCGGGCGAAGGAGTCGCAGATCTCGACGTGTAGCCCGTAGCGCCGGCGTCGCACGTCGATCTTGGGAAAGAACTTGTCGGCCCGCTCGAACCCCTTCTGGTTGAAGATCGCCGCGGTGTAGATGACGCCGGGCTTGGGGACGAAGCGCTCGGCGATCTCCTCGACGCAGGCCATCGCCGGTGTCCACTTCGGGTGAGCGAACGAGCCGATGCTGATGACCTTGGCGCCGGTCTCGCCCAGGGCGTCGAGCAGCCGGAGCTTCTCGGAGACGGGGATGTCGGGGCTCTCGATCTGGAGCCCCTCGCGCATCGTGTCGTCGGTGATCGTCACTGCCGTCGGAACCATGCTGGTCATCGGTGTTTCCCCTTCGAGTTGCTGCGCTCGGTCGAGCGTAGGACGCTGGCCTCGTGTATTCCAGTGGCGTGCATTCCAGCACCGAGATGACATCGGAGCGGCGAGAGCGTGGTCGTCCGAAGCTGCCCTTTCTGGCGAGGCCCCTCGGCCTCCTGCTCTGGGCGGTGACCCTGGCCGCCTGCTCCGACAGCGACGGGTCGGCGACCGGGGCGTCTGCTCCCGAAGGAGCGCTCGTCGCGCCGTGCGCGCCCTGGGACGGGGCGGCACCGGAACCGTCTGACGTCGTGTGGTTGGATCGGGCCGTCGTCCCGCCGGGCAGGACCGTCGGGATCCGCTGGAAAGAACCGTTCTTGAGCGCCAACGCGCAGCCCGTCGAGTGTTGGGACGGCACGTCGTGGGTTGGAGCATGGCTAGCAGGGTGCTGAAATTCGGTTGGGGTGCTCGCGTTCGTCGCCTGGATGGAAAAGAATGGGGGTG
>JAQCHM010000056.1 GCA_027730885.1 Actinomycetota bacterium
GTCGGGTGTGCGACGTCTCACATGAAATCGGTCGAGTTGTTCATATCCATCGGCTGAGCGCCGACGCTGCGGTCGACGTGACCACCAAGAACAGCGTTGGGGACGATGAAACGACGAGAATCCGACCTGCCGATCCAGCAGATCAAGCAGCCGATAGAACGCCTCACCCACCTCGAGAACATCTCGGGGATCGCTCTGATCGGGGGAGCGTTGGTCGCCCTCGTGCTGGCCAACTCGCCGCTTGGAGACGCCGTCGCTTCCTTCTGGAAGCAGCATCTGGTCGTGGCCGTCGGCCCCTTCGAGGTCGACGAGTCGCTCGGTCACTGGGTCAACGATGCGTTGATGGCCATCTTCTTCCTCGTCGCCGGTCTGGAGATCAAGCGCGAGCTCGTGGTCGGCGAGCTCCGGGAGCCGCGAAAGGCCGCGCTCCCGGTCGTGGCGGCCATCGGCGGCATGATCGTTCCCGCCCTCCTCTATGTGGCGATTGCGGGCGCAGACGTTCGAGGTGGTTGGGGCGTGCCCATGGCCACCGACATCGCGTTCGCGGTGGGCGTCATCTCCCTTCTCGGCAACCGGATCCCTTCCAAGCTGAAGCTGATGCTGCTCACCCTGGCCATCGTCGACGATCTGGGGGCCATCGTGGTCATCGCCGTCTTCTACACGGCGTCGTTGAACATGACGGCGCTGTTCGTCGCACTCGGCCTCCTGGGGGCCATGGCAGCGTTGCGATTGCTCGGCGTCTGGTGGATGCCCATCTATGCCCTGGTCGGTGTCGGACCCTGGTTCGCGTTGCTCGAGTCGGGTGTGCATGCGCCCCTCGCCGGCGTTGCCTGCGGTCTGCTGGCCCCGGCACTTCCCCGCCGATCCCACGAGACGACCGTCATCGCCAGCAGCCACCACACGGTGGACGAGCTGAAGGAGATCGTGTTCGACACCCGCGAGTCCCGCTCGGTGGTGGATCGACTGAGCCACAACCTCCACCCGTTCTCTGCACTGCCGATCGTGCCGATCTTCGCCATGGCCAACACCGCGGTGACCGTGAGCCCATCCGCCCTGGCCGACGCGGCCACCTCGTCGGTGTCGCAGGCGATCGTCGTCGGCCTGGTCCTCGGCAAGCCGATCGGTATCGTCCTGGCATCCTGGCATCCTGGCATCCTGGCATCCTGGCATCCTGGCATCCTGGCATCCTGGCTCGCGGTGCGGTCCGGCCTCGCCGTCCTGCCCACCGGCGTCACCTGGACGCACATCGCCGGGATGGGTTCCTTGGCCGGCATCGGGTTCACCGTGTCGCTGTTCGTCACCCAGCTGGCGTTCGACTCCGACGAGGTGATCGCCAACGCCAAGCTCGGCGTGTTGGCCGCCTCGATTCTGGCTTCGGTCGTCGGCGTTGTGCTGTTGCGGCGAGCCACTGCGGACCAACCCCTTGGGCCGATCACGTTCGAAGAGTTCGACGCCACCGGCAGCGAGCCGATCCTGGCCGGAGCCGGACATGCCGCCGGCGCCGTCTCCCTCGACAACTAAAGGACTGAACCCATGACCTCCCCAATCCACGGGAACGACTTGTCGCTGCCGAGCAAGGACCAGATCCTTGCCGACGCCGCGGCGCTGCCCTCTCCGCCGATGGTCGTGCTCGAACTTCTGCGCCTGGCCAATGACGAGGACGTAAAGCTGGGCGAAGTTGCCGACGTCGTTTCGCGAGACGCGGCGTTGGCCGGCGAGTTGCTCAAGACCGTGAACTCTCCGGCCTTCGGGCTGGCCACTCCAGTGTCGCGGCTCGATCGGGCCATCTCGATCATCGGGCGACGAGGCTTCCGGTCACTGCTTGCTCGTCGGGCGATGCGAGACCTGGTCCCGTCGAACAGCGATGAGATCAGCGCCGAGATTCGCCGCCGGTCGGTGGTCAACGCCACGCTGGCCCGAAGCTTCGCCCACGAGCTCGACCCGAGCCTCGCCGAAGAGGCCTTCTTGGTCGGGCTCCTCGGTTCGCTCGGTCATCTGGCCCTGGCCCGGGTGGCATCGTCGGTGCACCTCGCGCCCAGCGAGTCGTGCGGTGGCTGGCCGAGGGAGGCCGCTGAGCGAGAACTGCTCGGCTACTCCACTGACGAGGTCAGCTCTGAGCTGATGATCCGATGGTCGATGCCTGAACTCGTCGCCGAGGCCGTGCTGCTCCGAGGAGATCTTGGCCTGACCCGGACGCCGCGACAGGCCAGCGCTGGGCTCATAGAAGCGCTTCGGCTGGCGCAGCAGGCCGAGCACGTGCTCTGTGGCTCCATCCCGGGCGTCGACCTCGCCGAGCTGATGAACGGGGTGCGGTCGTCCGGTTCGCTCGAACGGTTGAAGCTATCGGAGATCCTGTTCGCGACTGAGGAGCTCGTCATCGATTTGGCCCGCGACCTTCGGTTCGAAGCCCCCGCAGTGGGTTCATACCGAGAAATCGTCGACCAGGCGATGGAAGCCCTGGGAACGACGTCGCCTCTGGGGTGAGCCACGCACCCGACAAGGTGGGTGACGTGGTTGTAGCGTTCGGCCATGGAAACACGACCCCTCGGGCAGTTGCGGGTTTCGGTCATCGGTCTGGGCTGCAACAACTTCGGTATGACCATCGACGCAGACCGAACCAAGGAGGTCGTCGACGCGGCCATCGGGGCCGGCATCAACTACTTCGACACGGCCGAGGCCTACGGCAACGGTTTGTCCGAGGAGTACCTGGGCCGAGCTCTTGGTGCTCGTCGCTCCGAGGTGTTGGTGGCGACGAAGTGGGGTCTCACCATGTCGCTGGCCGAGGGCGAGCGCGGCGGTGACCCCGCAGTGATCCGGAACCGGCTGGAAGCCAGCTTGAAGCGGCTGGGCACCGACTATGTCGATCACTACCAACTCCACCGGCCCGACCCGCTCACGCCGGTTGCCGAGACCTTGGGCGCGTTGGCCGAACTCCAGCAGGAGGGCAAGGTTCGAGAGATCGGTTGCACCCACTTCACCGCCTCCGAACTCGACGAGGTCTACGCGGTCGCGGCCGGGAGCGGGCTTCCTGCCTACCCCTCGGTCCAGAATCACTACAGCCTGTTGACACGGGACCCCGAGAACGACGGTGTCTTCGACGCCTGTGCTCGGCACGGCATCGGCTTCGTGCCTTACTTCCCGCTCGAATCGGGCCTCCTCACCGGTAAGTATCGCCTTGGTCAGCCCCGACCGGAGGACTCCCGCCTGGTGCGATGGGGCAAGCGAGCCGATCCGTTCATCGACGACGACAAGTTGGCCAAGGTCGAAAGGCTCACCGAATGGGCCGAGGCCCGAGGCCACACGCTGTTGGAGTTGGCGATGAGCTGGCACACGTCCCATCCTTTGGTGTCGTCGGTCATCGCGGGAGCGACACGGCCCGAACAGATCCACGCCAACGTCGCGGCCGGCTCGTGGCTACTCACCGGTGACGACCGCTCGGCTGTGGACTCCCTCCTGGCATGAGCGGCGGTTCTGCAATGACCCCGACGTTGGTGGATGTCGTTCGACAACAGGCCCTCGACCGTGCCGACGCGCCGTTCCTGGCGTTCGCCGAGGGCGGCGACCTCACCTTCGGACAGTTCGACGAAGCGACCGACCGGGTCGCCACCGCCCTCGCCGAACTGGGCGTCAACGAGGGCGATCGGGTGTTGGGGCTGCTGACCAACAGCCGTGCGTTCATGGTGCTGATGATCGCGGTGCACAAACGCCGGGCCATCTTCGTGCCCATCAACACCGAGTTGAAGGGCTCGTTCCTCGAACATCAGGTGCACAACTCCGAACCTCGGCTCGTGGCCGTCGACGTCGAGCTGCTCGACCAGTTCGCGTTGGTCGACACGTCAGGAGTCGGCATCGAGACGACCATCGTGGTGGGTGCGACCGGGGACGGTCCTGAGCTGCCGTCGTCGCTGTCGGCCACCCGGTCGGTCCGATACGACGACCTCGAGGCCGTGGAGGTACGAGCCGACGCCGTGCTCACCCCGACACCGCAGGACGTGTGCACGATCATGTACACGTCGGGCACCACCGGGCCGTCCAAGGGCGTGCTCATGCCCCAGGCCCACTGCTACCTGTTCGGCCTCGGGACCGTGCAGGCCATGTCGCTCATACCGGACGACCACTACTACGTCTGCATGCCGATGTTCCACGCCAACGGACTGTTCATGCAGGCCTACGCGTGCCTGGTGGCGGGCTGCTCGGCCACCGTGGTCAAGCGTTTCAGTGTCTCGAACTGGCTCGATGACGTCATCGCCTGCGGGGCGACCGCCACCAACGCCCTCGGCGTCATGCCCGAGTTCATCTTCCGCAGTCCGGCGTCCGACCGGGACCGGGGGCACCGGCTGACACGCGTGATGGCCATACCCGTAGCTGAAGACTGGGCCGAAGCCTTCGAGGAGCGTTTCGGGGTCGATATCGTCCAGGGCTTTGGCATGACCGAGATCAACATGGTCGCCTTCAGCCGGACCTCGGAACCGGTGGAGGCCGGATGCGCCGGCTACGTCCTCGACGAGCACTTCGAGGTCGTCATCGCCGACCCCGAGACCGACGAGATGTTGGACGTTGGCCGCGTCGGCGAGATCCTGGTCCGTCCTCGATCACCGTTCTGCTTCAACGTCGGATACTTCAAGATGCCAGACAAGACGGTTGAGGCCTGGCGGAACCTGTGGTTTCACACCGGCGACGCCGGCCGCTTCGACGAGTTGGGCCGGCTGCACTTCGTGGACCGCATCAAGGACCGCATCCGACGCCGGGGCGAGAACATCTCGTCTTACGAGGTCGAACAGGTCTTGAACGCCCATCCCGCGGTGTTGGAGAGCGCGGCCGTTGGCATCCGGGTCGAGGGTGCAGGAGGCGAGGAGGAGATCAAGGCGGTGCTGGCCGTGAGCGGCGAGCCCCCCGATCTGGTCGAACTGCTCGACTGGTGCGTCGAACGCATGCCCCGGTTCACCGTGCCCCGTTACTTCGAGTTCGTGGACGAACTGGACAAGACCGCCTCGGGGAAGATCCGCAAGCAGGCCCTGCGGGACTCCGGTGTCACGGCCTCCACACTTGACCGCGAGACCATCGGGTACGTGATCGCTCGCCGGGCGTAGGCCGGACCCGTTCGGTTTGCGTCGTGGACCGGTTGATGCTGGTCTAGCCTCCGCGCCCACAACCGGGCGCCGTCCGAGGAGGATCTTTCGTGGACATTGACCTGATGACTGGCTCCGGCAGCTGGGCGGCGACGGCCGACCTCGCTCGCAACGTCGAGAGCGCCGGCTTCTCGGGGATGCTCTTCACCGAGACCAGTCAGACCCCATTCATGCAGATCGCAGCAGCCGCGATGGCCGCGCCCGAGCTCTTCTTCACCACGGGCATCGCGGTGGCCTTCCCCCGCAGCCCGATGGTGTCGGCCGCCATCGCCTACGAGCTGGCGTCCAACACCGGTGGGCGGTTCCGGCTTGGCCTCGGGTCACAGGTCAAAGCGCATATCACCCGGCGGTATGGCGTCGACTTCGAGCACCCGGCCGCCAGGCTCCGCGACTACGTGCTGGCAGTCAAGGCCTGCTTCCGTGCGTTCAATCGGGAGGAGAAGCTGGCACACGAGGGTGAGTTCTACAATCTTTCGCTGCTGCCCGCCGACTGGGCTCCCAAGGCGCACGACCATCCGATGAAGGTCGACATCTCTGCCGTCGGCCCCCACATGATGCGGGTCGCGGGCGAAGTGGCCGACGGGGTGCACGTCCACCCCCTCCATTCGATTCCCTACATCCAGAACCGCCTCCTGCCCGGGTTGGCCGAGGGTGCCGCCATGGCAGGTCGCGACGCCGCCGCGATCGACCTGATCATCCCGGTGTTCGCCTGCCCCGGCGACACGCCCGAGGAGCGGGCCGCCCACGTGGCTCGGGCCCGGCAGCAGATCGGTTTCTACGGCACGACGCCCAACTACGCCTTCCAGTTCGACGACCTCGGGTTCGAAGGAACGACGTCCAAGCTCCGCGAGAGGATGAAGGTGGGCGACCTCGCCGGCATGGCCGAACTGATCACCGACGAGATGCTCGATGCCTACGCCGTCGTGGGCACGTGGGACGAGATGGGCGCCAAACTCGTCGACCGGTACCAGGGGACAGCCGCCCGTATTGTCATGTACATGGGCGAGAACCAGATTCGCCACGATCCGGACACCGCGGCGAAGTGGGGCGAGATCGCCACGGCTGTACGGGGTGCCAAGTGAGCGGCGTCGTGGATCGTGTCGCGTTGGTGACCGGCGGAGGCAGCGGCATCGGCCGTCAGATCTGTTTGGCATTGGCTGCGCAGGGACGCAAGGTTGCCGCGGCCGACTTGAATGCATCGGGGGCTGCGGAGACTGCGGCCCAGATCGCGGCAGCCGGCGGCATGGCTATCGGCTTGGGCGTCGACGTGACCAGCCTCGATTCCATCCAGCAGGGCCATCTGCAGGTCCTCGATGAACTCGGTCCGGTCGAGATCCTGGTCAACTGCGCGGGTTGGGATGTCCTCATGCCCTTCCTCGACACTGACGAGGACTTCTGGGACAAGGTGATCGACATCAACTACAAAGGCGTGTTGCGCACGGTGCACACCTGCCTGCCGTCGATGATCGACGCCGGCTGGGGGCGCATCGTGAACATCGGCTCGGACGCGGCCCGCGTCGGTTCGTCGCTCGAGGCTGTGTACTCCGGAGCCAAGGGCGGCGTCATCTCGTTCTCCAAGACCATTGCCCGCGAGGTGGCCCGCAAGGGAGTCACATCCAACGTGGTCTGCCCCGGCCCGACCGATACGCCGTTGCTCGACGGCATCATCCAGGCCAGTGCCGATGGTGAGAGGGTCATCGGGGCGATGGCGCGGGCAGTGCCGATGAAGCGAGTCGGGCAACCGCAAGAGGTCGCGTCGGCCGTCGCCTACTTGGCTTCGGAGGAAGCGGGTTTCATCACCGGCCAGACCCTGTCGGTCTCCGGCGGCCTCACCATGTCCTGATCCGTTGCTCGAACCTCGGGCCCCTGGGTCTACTGGTCGTGTGGCAGTGAGCCGCGGGCCGCTCGGAGGTAGGCGTATGGCGTCTCGTGCCGAAGGTTCGACACCCTGGACGTGTAGACGTCGGCGTAGCGCTCGACTTGGCGGGCGAAGAGGCTTTTGTCGTTCCCGGCCCGCATCAACGGTCCCCAGGTCGGATTGCCGATGTCGGCTGCCTTGCGAGCAAGCGGAGCGATGTGTTCGTCGAGTTCGATGGCCGCGGCGCTGACCGTCTGTAGCTCACTTGCCGCCCGCCGGCTCCCGGATCGCTCTCGGGCCAGACGCAGCCGGGCCTGTTGACGGTCGAGCTCGATCTTGGTGGCCATCAGACGTTCGAGCTCAGCCTGGTCGTCGGCGAAGCCGATGGCGTCGAGTACCTCGGCTTCGAGCTCGCGGACGATGAGCGCGGTTCGCCAGTGGAGGATTTCCTTGGTGACGTGCACGTCGCCGAAGAGATGATCGCCGACGTACAACGGCTGGCCTCCCGAGATGCCGAGGCTTTCCTCGACCAGCTTGGCGTTGCCGCCGAAGTAGACGTGCCCCGGCTCGAGCGGTCCGCGGTGGGGGAGGAGGAGCGATTGTTCCTCGTCGACGACCCGGTAGATGGGGTCGGACTGAAAGAAGAAACGAGGCTTGTTGGCCGACACGATGACGAGGTCGAACAGGTCGCGCCAGGTCGTGCCCTCTGGGCAGAACCGATCGAGGCCGTACGACATCATCCGACGGCTGTAGGACCAGTCGGAGTTGGTGATCAGCAACAGCTGCTTGCCGGCGGCCCGTTGATCGAGCAGGGTGCCGACGATGTTGGGGTCGAGATCGACGAAGCGTTCGGGGTTCTCGATGATGTCGGCCTTCAACGCTCCGGCCAGATGAGTCTCGGTCAGGGCTTCGTCGACAATCCGGAACAGGTCGGCGTAACTGAAGACACCGGGCAGGGGCTTCTGGTCGTGGAGCTCGATGAGTTGGGTCCACAGGCTGGCTCGTGAGAGCTCGAACAGCGTGTTCATGAACTCGAACCGGGGGAGGGACAGTTCGACCACCGT
The DNA here is from genome assembly GCA_027730885.1 of Actinomycetota bacterium. GTDB lineage: Bacteria > Actinomycetota > Acidimicrobiia > Acidimicrobiales > SZUA-35 > JAHECQ01. The sequence goes on from JAQCHM010000056.1 coordinate 8,052, forward strand.
TTCCCGGTAGACCCGTCGTTGTTCGTCGAAGGACATGATGGTGGTGCCGTGCTGGGCGCGGACGACGTATCCGAATCGGGTGGCCTTGAGTACGTTGCCCAACTGCAGGTCGAACGCGAGGCCGATAGTGAATGAACTGGGGTCGAAGACGAGATCGTCGACCGGGAAGCCCCATCGTCCCAGAATGGACCGGGCGTACTCGAACGCGTCACGCTCCCACTCCTCGATCCGGTAGTGGATGAGCGTGTAGTCCATGTCGTAGCCCACGGCTTGGACGGCACGAAGGTTCAGGGTCCGGTTGGCGAAGACCCCCCGTTCGGGAGGCGCCTGTTCGACCATCTCGAAACCGTCATCGCTGGCGGCAGCGTCGGAGGGAAGTGGAGGCTGGGCCATGAGGGCACCGTAGCCTGACCACTGATGATGGCAATGCACATGATGTGGCCGCGGGACCGGGACTCCTACAAAGGGGTCAAGATCGAACGCGAGTCTGCGGCACGGGTCTGGCGCTTCGCGAGCGTGTACCGCCGGATGGTGCTCGGCTTCCTGATCGCGGTGGTCGCCCAGGCGCTCCTCGGTCTGGTGGCACCTCTGCTCTTCGGTCGGATCATCGACGACGTCATTCCGAGCGCGGACAAGCGCCAGCTCGCGGTTTTCGCCGGGCTGATCGTCGGCGCTTCGCTGCTCGAGGGAGTGGTGTCGCTGTTCGAGCGCTACTGGTCCTCTCGTATCGGCGAGGGCGTGATCTTCGACCTGCGGACCGCGCTGTTCGATCATGTCCAGAGGCTGCCCATCGCGTTCTTCACCCGGACCCAGACCGGCACGTTGACCAACCGGCTCAACAGCGACGTCATCGGTGCCCAGCGGGCCCTGACTGCCACCCTGGGCACGGTGGTTTCGAACGTCATCACCCTGATCACGACGCTCGCGGCCATGCTGATTCTCGAGTGGCGGCTGACCCTGCTGGCGCTGCTGCTCACCCCCTTCTTCATGTACCCCTACCAACGAATCGGCGAGATCCAGCAGTCGATCACGCGTGAGGGGATGGATCTGAACGCGGCGATGAACTCGACGATGACCGAACGGTTCAACGTGGCCGGGGCGCTGTTGGCCAAGTTGTTCGGTCGGCACGACAGCGAGATGACGCTGTTCCGGGAGCGAGCGGGGCGGGTGCGTGACATCGGCATTCGCTCGGCCATGTTCACGCGGGGCTTCATGATCGCGTTGAGTTTGCTGGGTGCCATCGGGACTGCGCTGGTCTACGGCCTAGGTGGGTTGTTCGCCATCAACGGAGACTTCACGAGCGGCGACCTCGCGACCATGGGTCTGTTGGTGGGCCGGGTGTATCAGCCGCTTACCAGCCTCACCAATGCCCGCATCGACGTCCTGACCGCGCTGGTCAGCTTCGACCGGGTGTTCGAGGTGCTCGACAGCAAGATCCCGTTGGCCGACGCCCCCGACGCGGTCGACCTGGTCGACCCCAAGGGCCGCATCGAGTTCGACCACGTCACGTTCCGCTACCCGGGAGCGGGCGAGACCATCATCGCGTCGCTCGAGACGCCCAGCGCCAAGGGCGACACCGGTATCCCGGAACCGGTGATCAAGAACCTGCATCTCACCATCGCGCCCGGGCAGTTGATCGCGCTGGTCGGACCCTCGGGCGCAGGCAAGACCACCATCACCAATTTGGTACCGCGGCTCTACGACGTCACCGAAGGAGCGGTCCGGATCGACGGCAAGGATGTGCGGGCCTACAAGCAGGAGTCGCTGCGGGCCGCCATCGGCGTCGTCGTCCAGGACCCGCACCTTTTCCACGAGTCGATTGCCGCCAACCTGCGTTACGCCAGACCTGACGCCACCGACGCCGACCTCGTCGAGGCCTGCCGGGCGGCACAGATCCACGACGTCATCGCCAAACTGCCCGGCGGCTACGAAACGGTCGTCGGTGAACGGGGTTACCGGTTCTCGGGCGGCGAGAAGCAGCGTCTGTCCATTGCCCGCATGTTGCTGAAGGACCCGGCCATCGTGATACTCGACGAGGCCACCAGCCACCTCGACTCCGAGAACGAAGCCCTGGTGCAAGCCGCGCTGGCCGTCGCGTTGGAGGGCCGGACCGCGTTGGTCATCGCCCATCGGCTGTCCACCATCACCGACGCCGACAAGATCCTGGTGTTGGCCGACGGTGAACTTGTACAGCAGGGCACCCACACCGACCTGCTGGCCGGCGGCGGGCTGTACCCCGACCTCTACAACCGGCTGGTTCGGGGCGAGTCGCCCGCCGACTCAGGCGTTCTTGATCAGGAGGCCACCGTCAACGGGTAGCACCGCGCCGGTCATGTACCGGCTGGCCGGCAGGGAGAAGTTGAGGGTGCCGTGCGCCACCTCTTCGGGGATGCCGTAGCGACCGATGGCGGTGCGGCGCTTGGCGAAGATCTCCCGGTCCTGTTCGGAGATCGAGCCCGTGAGCCCCGTAACGATGGGGCCGGGGCAGATGCAGTTGACGGTGATGCCCTCTCGTCCGAGGTCGACGGCCAGGCCCTTGGTGAGCCCGATGACGCCGTGCTTGGCGGCCACGTAGGGGCTGTTGTACTTGGTCGCGCCCCAACCTTCGGTCGAGGCGATGTTCACGATGCGGGGCGACTCGGACTGCCGCAGGTGGGGAAGTGCTGCCCGGATGAGGCGGGTGTGCGAGGTGAGCAAGACGTCCAGCGAGGTGGCCCAGTTGTCCTCGTACTCGGGGCTGTCGATCTCGGTGAAGAGGGCGATGCCCGCGTTGTTGATGACGATGTCCAGGCCGCCGAAGGTCTCGACGACCTCGTTGACGACCGCCTGTGCCCGCTCGCCATCGGTGACGTCGAAGGTCCAACCCTTGGCCGACCGGCCCGCGCCGGTGATCTCGTCGACGACGGCCGCAACCCGGTCGGCGCCGAGGTCGGTCACCGCAACATGGGCTCCTTCGTCGGCGAAGAGGTGTGCGGTGGCCCGACCCATGCCGGACGCAGCGCCGGTGATGATGGCCACCTTTCCTTCGATCGATCGACTGAGTTGGCTGAGGCGTTCGGTCATCGGGTCAGCCTTGCAGATCGCATCGAAAGGTGGCGATTCGGGATGCGGCGGGCCAAGATGCCCTTGTGACCGGATCAGTCGTCGACTTCAGCGCAGTGGAACAACGTGCGATGCTCGAAGCCGGGCAGGTCTCCGCCCGGGAACTCCTCGATGCCCACCTCGGGCGCATCGAGGAGGTGAACCCGACCCTGAACGCCGTCGTCGCGTTGAACGCCGACGTGGGACGGGCCCGGGCCGCGCTGGTCGACGACGCCCGCGCCAGAGGTGAGGCACTGGGCCCCCTCGCCGGACTGGTCACGGCCCACAAGGACCTGTCCGACACCGTCGACTTCCCGACCACGTTCGGGTCGCCGCTCTTCGCCACCAACCAGCCCAAGGCCGACAGCCTGTTGGTGTCGCGGGTGAAGGCTGCAGGCGCGGTCGCCATCGGCAAGACGAACACGCCCGAGTTCGGTCGGGGCAGCCATACCTTCAATATGGTGTACGGCATCACCCGCAACCCCTACGACCCGACCCGCACCGCCGGGGGGTCATCGGGTGGAGCGGCGGTTGCCTTGTCGGCGCACATGGTGGCCATCGCCGACGGCAGTGACATGGGCGGATCGCTCCGGAATCCGGCCGGCTGGACCAATGTGGTCGGTTTCCGAGCGTCGCCGGGTGTGGTGCCATCGGTTGCTCCCGGTCCGCCCTGGCCTCGGTTGGGCACCGAAGGTGCGATGGGCCGAACGGTCGATGATCTTGCGCTCCTGCTGAGCGTCATCTCGGCGCCCCACGCCCCGGACCCCCTTTCTCACGGCCTCGCTGGGCTCGATCTGACCCAGCCGATC
>JAQCHM010000057.1 GCA_027730885.1 Actinomycetota bacterium
ATCACCCCCATTCTTTTCGATCCAGGCGACGAACGCGAGCACCCCAACCGAATTTCAGCACCCTGCTAGCCCGACGCCGTGAGCTCATCCCGACTCTGAAACTGGGCGGGAAACCTCCAGTTCCGTGGTGGGCCGGGCGTCGAACCGGCAAGTACCGAAGAAGTTCGCAAGGCGCTGTCTGCGGCCGAGCGGTCGCGGCGTCGAGTCCATACGGCCGGAACCGCCCAACCTTCACGACCAGCGACGATCGTTGGCCAACCTCGCGTCGCTGCCCCACATCAGCGTCGGTGGGGCCGTGTCCACGGCCACCCACGGGTCCGGGGACCACAACGGCAACCTTGCCTGTGCGGTTCGATCGATCGACCTGATGCTCTCGACCGGTGAGATCGTCTCCTTCGACCGGTCGCATCCCCATTTCGACGGGGTTGTCGTCGGGCTGGGGGCGCTGGGGGTCGGGCTGTCGTTGCACACCGAGCCGACGTTCGACGTCGCACAGACCGTCCACATTGGCCTGCCGCTCCAGGTCGGCCTCGAGCACTTTGATGCCATCATGGGCTCCGCGTACAGCGTCAGCTGGTTCACCCGCTGGTGCGACGGGCTCGTCGATCAGGTGTGGACCAAGGCGGTGGTGCAGCCCGTCTCGGTCCGAGACAGGCTGAGCGTCGGACTCGACTTGTCCGACCTCGGCGCCGCGCCGGCCGGCGTGCCGGTGCACCCGGTGTCAGGCGCCGACTCGCAGGCATGCAACGAACAGCTCGGTGTCCCTGGTCCGTGGCACGAGCGTCTACCGCACTTCGGTCTCCCGCACACCCCTGACTCGGGGGACGAACTCCAGGCCGAGCTCTTCGTCGACCGCGCCGTGGTCGTTGATGCCGTGCGTTCCCTCGCAGCCGTCGGATCGTTCATCGCTCCCGCGTTGCTCGTGTCCGAGGTGCGCACGATCGCCGCCGATCGCCTGTGGCTCAGCCCCGCATTCGAGCGCGACGTCGTGGGCTTCCATTTCACCTGGCGGTCGGACTGGGCGCTCGTTCGGCTCGCTCTGGCCGCGGTCGAGACCGCACTCGCGCCGTCCGAGCTGTTGCCCCGTTGGGCCAAGGTGACGGGTCTCGCTGCAGCCGATGTTCGGGGCCGCTTTCCCGGGTTCGAGCGGTTTCTCGGCCTGCTCGACGTCTATGACCCCGAGCGGGTGTTCCCCAATCCGTTCTTCGATCGACTGGTCACCGGCTCGACGTCTCGGGTGTGATGCCCATCAGGGCGGTGGCAAACGACGCTTCGAGTTGGGCTTTCGCCTGGGCGATGGTGATGGCGCCCGTGTGGCGTCGCTGCATGGTGATGTACCAGGAAGCGAACAGGTTGCCGACCAGCACCGTGACCGAGACGGCAGGATCGACCTTGTCGCGTCGCTTGGCCTCCTCGATCAGTCTACCCAACCTCGAGAAGTAGCCCTGCATGATCTCGCTCACCTTGGAGCGAACCGGTTCCTCGACGAAGAGCAGTTCCTTGAAGAACGATCGGGCCAGCTCTCGATCGTCCTCGTGGTGGTCGGTCACGTGCAGGAACGCAGCCAACAGCTGGTCGAGCAGCGGCGCTTCGGGGTCTGTCCGATCGAATGCCTCGTCCCACGCCCGGGTGACGTCGTGTCGGAAGACGTCGACGAGCAGGTCCTCCTTCGACGTCACGTACAGGTAGAGGGTTCCGGCGCCGATGCCGGCCGCCTCGGCGATGGCTGCCGTGGTCGTCGCCTCGAAGCCCTGCTTGCGGAACAGGGTGTTTGCCGCATCGGCAATGCGACGGTACTTGTCCGCCTTGTTCTGCTCTCGACGGCCCAACGGCTGGGGAGGATCGGCCTGGTCCGGTTGGAAGGATTGCGTTGCGATACCGCATGTTAGCCTGGGCCCGATCATTTCTGACGTATCCTCAGGAATCGTCCGGTGTGCGGGTATCGGTCATCATGCGCCTTTCGCCGTCGCGATCTTGTGAACGTCCCGCCGGTACCTGCCAAGGCGCATTGACACAACGCTCAGAGGATCATCTGGCGATTGTGACTCGGTGCGCCCCGACAAAGGGAGAATCCCATGATCAAGAACCCATCGCTCACGGTCCTCGCCGCCCTGCTGGCCATGGCCACCATGGTCGGCGCCTGCAGCAGCTCCGACTCCGGAGGTAGTGACACCGGCACCGAGACCGAGACCTCGGAGGCCGAGACCGAGACTTCCGAGGCCGAGACCGAAACCTCCGAGGCCGAGTAGTCCCACCTCGTTCCGCACGGTCAATCGGCAACACGGTCAATCGGCAACCGCGTGCACTTTCACCCCGCTGTGGGGTGGACTGTGCACGCGGTCGCCGCGTTAGCGGGTCATTCAGGCAGGTCGTGAGGTCAACCGACGTGCGCCTGGAGGTAGGCGATGATGTCCTTCGCCGGCGCCGGCTTCGCAAACAGATAACCCTGTCCGACGTAACATCCCATGTCCTGGAGCAGGGCCCGTTGCGCCGGTTGCTCGATGCCTTCGGCCATCGTCTCGACGCCCAACACGTTGGCGAAGTCGGTGATGGCCGCGACGGTCGCCGTCGACGGCGCGGGTTCGTGCTCCAGCGCCGCGATGAATGTCCGGTCGATCTTCAGGATGTCGACCGGCAGCTGTCGCAGGTAACCAAGAGCGGCGTAGCAGGTGCCGAAGTCGTCGATGGACAGACGCAGTCCGAGATCCCGGAGCGATTGGAGGCGACCGACAGCGTCGGCATCGTCCAACAGGCTGCGCTCGGTGATCTCGAGGATGAGCTTGGAGGGTTGCAGCCGGTGACGTGCCAGCGCAGCGCGGATCGAGTCGACGAAGTCCACATCGCGCAGCTGTTGGGGGGCGACGTTGATGGCGACGGCTGGGGCGTCCTCGCCCATCTCGTCGGTCCACTCCCGGATCTGACGACACGCCTCTTCCAAGACCCAAGCGCCCAGCTTGCCGACGAGGGGTGTCTCCTCGATGAGGGGAAGGTACTGGCTTGGAGCCACCATGCCGAGCGTGGGATGTTCCCAGCGCAACAACGCCTCGGCGCCGAGCAGGCGGATCGAGTCGAGCGCCACGATGGGCTGGTAGTGCAGTTGGAGTTGTTTCTTCCGCAGGGCCATCTGCAGATCGGCCAGGAGCCGCATTCGTTCGGTGGCTATTTGGCTCAGTCGATCGGAGAACTCGACGAGGCGCCCGCGGCCGGCGTCCTTGGCCGCGTACATCGCCAGGTCGGCGTTGCGCAGCATGGTGTCCGCGTCGGTGGATCCGAACAGTACGGCCGGTGTGAAGGACATGCCGATCGAGGCAGAGACCACCGCATCGACCCCATTGATGTCGAAGGGATCGGAGAGGGCGCGAATGGCCCGCTCAGCGACGGTGCGGGCGACGCCGTGTGCGTCATGGCCCCCGATGAGTACCGCGAACTCGTCTCCGCCGATCCTGGCGACGAGGTCGCGCTCGCGGACCGAGCGCCGCAGTCGATCGGCCGTTTCCACGAGCAGATGGTCACCGGCCGAATGGCCCAAGCTGTCGTTGATGATCTTGAACCCGTCCAGGTCGAGGATCAGTACGGCGACGCTGGCCGGCTGGCCGAGCAGCTCGGCCAGTCGTCGTTCGACCAGCGCCCGGCTGCCCAGCCCGGTGAGCGCGTCGTGAAGCAATGCGTGCTGCAGATCGGATTCGCTTCGCTCCTGGGCGGTGATGTCCCGCACGACGCAATGCAGCAGCGCTCGTCCGTCGACCAAAGTTTGCTGGGTCAACAGCTCGACTGTTGCTGTGTCGCCGGTGGCGAGGCGGTGGTGCCAGGGGCCGAGGACACATGACCGGTCGTCGATCGACTGGGCCCGGAGCTCGGCCATGACCGAAGCTTGTTCGTTCTCCGGATGGAGCAAGGTGAGGGACCGATGCACCAAGTCGCTTCTGGTGGCGTACCGCTCGCAGGCTGCGTCGTTGATCTCGACGATCGTGAGGCTGTCAGCGTCGATGATGAAGGCCGGCAGCGGGTTGTCGTCGAACATCGAGCGGAACCTTCGCTCACCTCGTTGGAGCTCGAGTTCGGCGTCGCACCGCCCGATGGCGTTCGCCAGCGCGTGACCTACCAGTGTCAGTGCCGGGAGGAGCGGCCCCCAGTCACGAGCCGCTCGGCTCTGGTCGAGAAGCAGCATGCCGACGAGGTCATGGCCAAGGGTCAGTGGCACGACCGCGCTCGACCGAATGCCGTGAGTGTCCTGATGTTCGGGGTGTTCGAGCTGGAGGTCTTGGAGCTAAAGGTCTTGGAGCTGGAGGTTTTCGAGTTGGAGGTCTTCGAGTTGGAGGTCTTCGACGTCGTCGATCCAGCTGATCTCGCCCGACCGGAAGGTTCGTACCAGCCCCGGGTGCTCCGCCAACGGGATCAGCTGGTCGACATCGGTGGCCGCGGCAATCGCCGGGGACAGCCAGTTGCAGTCGAATGGCACGGTTCCGCTGTCGTCCGCTACGCGGAGCAGGCCGACCCGGTCCACGTCCAGATAGGTCCCGAGCAGATCCATCGCGTTCCGCAGACCTCGCGGCATCCCTCGGGCGGTCTCTCCGCTCAGTTCCGACATGAACTGTTGCAGGAACTCGATCGGCGACGGGAGAGAAGGGCCCCCGGTCGCTGCCCCGCTCGGATCGAAGGAGGATTGCGTGGGTTCCACACCTTTTCATCGGCTCATCGGAACAGGCCCTTGAGCAGTCTCACCCGTCTCAGTCGACAAGGGCGCTGGCTGTCCCGCCGAGCGTCTGTTCGCCTCGCTGGTTCGTCGCCGTGACCGCGACGAACATGCGCGCGCTGCCTGCCGGGTCAGGCGCGAATCCTACGATCGTTCCCTCGATCGTCAGCACATCACCGCAGAGCACCGGCCGAAGAAATCGGCAGTCGATGGTGCCGCCGGCGACGAAGCCGCGGCCCGCGGCCTCGGTGATCATTCTGGACACGTACGCGGTGCTCATCATCCGCTGTGCGATGGTGGCACCGAAGCCCTTGGCCCTGGCCCACTCGGGGTCGGTGTGGATAGAACCTGGCTTCACCCCCGAGTAGATGTCGATCTTGCGTTGCGTGACCTCCCGGACGAGTGCCGGCAACGATTGGCCGAGCGAGAGCCGACCCGACCGCCCCCTCGCGGTGGCGATGGCCGGGTCGAGGGCCGGCCGTTCGGGTTCGGGTTCGGGTTTGGGCCCGCTGCCCGGTGGTGGTGCCGTTGCATCGGTGAACAACATCTGTACGAACCGGCCTCGGACGAGGGGAGTCCCCGTTTCGTCGAGCGTTTCGTAGCCGGTGACCATGTACGGCTTGTCCCGACGCCAGTACTTGTCGACCATGGTGCCGAGGGTTCGCGCTCGTGTCCCGAGCGGGATGGGGGCGAGGAATTCGAACGTCATCTGCGCGTGGAGGCCGGCCGGAACCGTGTAGTGGTTGTGGCGCAGGAACAGCGCCTGGTTGGCCAAGATCGTGGGATGGGCGATCGGCGAACCGAACGGTCCGAGCTCGAAGAACCACGAGTCATGGTCGTCGACGGCGTAGGCGTAGGCCTCGATGTCCTGGGGGCGAAGCAGTCGCTCGTCGGAGCGGAAGGTCTGGCCCACCTCGAGGATGTCGTAAGAGATGACGGGGAATCCCGCGGCGGCCAGCACTTGCGTGTTGAATGCAGGCACCATCGGCCCGTCACCCCTGCTGGTCGAACACGATGACCGTGCGGGCACCGTCGGCTGCGTGCATCGAAGCGACGACATCGTTGATGTCGTCCAGGCGAGCACGTCGGGTGATGATCTGATCGAGGTGCAGCCGACCTGCCTTGTAGAAGTCCAGGTAGCGGGGGATGTCGAGTCGGAACCGGGTCGAGCCCATTCGTGAGGTCTGGATGGTGCACTCCGGGCGGATCGCCGCGAAGGGAATCTCGAAGACGGCGCCGTCGGGCGGTACACCGACGATCGTGCACGTTCCTCGAACGGCGAGCACCTCGGCCGCTTGGCGCACGAGCGCGGGGAGGCCGACGGCCTCGAAACTGTGGTCGACGCCGCGGCCGCCGGTGAGCTCCCGCACCGCCTCGACCGCAGGCACGTCCGACGCGTTCACGCCGTCGGTCGCCCCGACCGAGCGGGCGAGTTCGAGCTTTGCCCCGGTCTGGTCGACGGCGATGATCCGAGATGCGCCGGCGAGAGCGGCGCCCTGAATGATCGAGAGGCCGACGCCCCCGCAGCCGAACACCGCGACGGTCTGGCCGGCCTGCACCCGAGCCGTGCGCAGGGCGGCCCCGACGCCCGCGAGTACTCCGCAGCCGACCAGGCTGGCCACGTCGAACGGAAGGTCGTCGTCGATCTTCACCACCGAGTGCTCGTGCACCAGCATGACCTCGGCGAAGCTCGCGATTCCTACGAAGGCGAACACCCGCTGATCTCCCTGCAGGAGACGAGATGCCTGGTCCCTCGTCCGCCCGGTCGGGTTGGCGACGCACAGGTTCGGGTGACCGGCCAGGCACTGGTCGCACTGTCCGCAGAATCCGGACAGGCAGGTGACGACGTGGTCGCCCGGCTTGACGTGGGTCACGCCTGCACCGACGGCCTCGACGATGCCGGCGCCTTCGTGTCCGAGGACGAGCGGCCCTCTGCCCGCGTTGATGTGCCCGTCGATGACATGAAGGTCGCTGTGGCACACCCCAGTGGCGGCCGAGCGAATGAGGACCTCTCGCTCGAGTGGGTCGTCGACGGTGATCTCCTCGATGGACAGACCATTCTGGTCCTTGCGGTAGACGGCGGCGAGCGACGAGGTGGGCATGGCGGACTCCGGGAGGCGACTGGGTGGGGTGGGGATGGCTTGTGGCAATACTCGCTCGATGACACCGAACTTGGACTTCGAGGGACTGGTAAACCTACGTGATGTCGGCGGTGCGAGCGGTGTCCGGTCGATTCGACCGAGTGTCCTGTTCCGGTCCGAGACGCCGCAGTTGATGACCGACGCCGACGTGCAGCGGGCCCGGACCCAGCTCGGGATCACGCGCGTTGTCGACCTGCGGGGGCCCCGAGGCAACGGGTCCGGCCCGTTGGCCGCGGGTGGGCGAGGGGTCGTCCTCGACTTCTTCGAGATCGCCTCACTGGTGCAGGCGGAAAGCGATGAGTCGCCGGACGGATTCCTCCCGGCCCAACTCGACCGGGCCGCGGGTGTGGCTGGGCGGTTCTTCGAGGAGCTGGTCGCCAACCCGGGGGCCACCCTCGTGCACTGCCACACCGGGAAGGATCGGACCGGTTTCGTCGTGGCGATGACGTTGGCCGCCGCCGGTGCGAGCGATGAGGAGATCATCGCCGACTACGAACGATCCGCACCCGTCTTCGCAACGATGATGACGAACCTCGCTGCTGTGGGCAGGGCCGTGCCCGAGAGCGCGCCGGAGTTCGCCCGGGACGCGCCGTCGGCTAAAGGAATTCGCGCGCTGATGCACCGGCTACGAGCCGAATGGGCGTCGCCCGAGGACTATCTGGTCGCCGGCGGCGTGGACCGGGCCTTGGTTCGAGCAGTTCGGCGGCGCTTGGCCGCGGGCTGCTGAACTGACTGCAATCAGAATTCGGGCCGAGAGGCTACCTCTTGGATAGGGTGCGCAGCAGCTGTCCTTGAGTAGCAGCCGTCTTCGACGAGCGAAGGTCGATGAGCCGTGGAGGCACCCGATGAAGCGAAGCACTGATCGAATCCTCACCACGCACGTGGGAAGCCTCGCTCGACCAACCGAGCTGCTCGATATTCTCAAGGAGCGAGAGAACGGTCGCCCCTATGACGCTGCCGCTCTCGCCGAGCAGGTTCGCCTCGCGGTGATCGACCGGGTGCAACACCAGGTCGAGTGCGGTATCGACATCGTGACCGACGGCGAGATGTCGAAGACCAGCAATGACTACATCAAGGATCGACTGGCTGGCTTCGAGATCGACGACGCGCCCAGCCGAGGTCTGGCCCCCACCTGGCAGGCCGAGTTCGACATGTTCCCCGAGTACTACGAGATCTATCTCAACAAGTACAAGGCCACGGTCGCCCCTCTCCGGCGCATCAAGTGCACCGGCCCGGTGAGCTACGCGGGCCATGAGGCCGTCGCCACCGACATCGCCAATCTCAAGGCTGCGGTCGACGCAGTCGGGGCCGACAAGGTCACGGAGATCTTCATGCCAGCCACTACGCCCGGTACCTACGGCCGCAACGAGCACTACAGAAACCGCGAGGAATATCTCGAAGCGGTGGCCAACGCCATGCGCGTTGAGTACCGGGCGTAGTGGACGCGGGCTTCATCCTCCAGATCGACGATCCGGGTCTGATCGACACCCTCGGTGATCCGGCGAAGCCGATCGAGGAACGCCATCGAGAAGCCAACGAGGCCATCGACACACTCAACCACGCCATCCGCGACATTCCCGCCGAGAAGATCCGCCACCACACCTGCTACGGGCTCAACCACGGCCCCCGACTCACCGACATCGATCTCAGGGACGCCATTCCGTTCATGATGCGAATCAACGCCGGCGAATACTCCTTCGAGGTGGCCAATCCTCGTCATCAACACGAGTGGCGCATCTGGGAAGACGTCAAGCTTCCCGAAGGCAAGATTCTCATGCCCGGCCTACTCGGACACGCCAACAACTCCGTCGAACACCCCGAGCTGGTCGCGGAGTACATCGTCCGGTACGCCAACCTGGTCGGCAAGGAGAACGTCGTCGCCGGCGCCGACTGCGGCTTCTCGTCTCGTGCTTCTTATGCGCCGGAGGTGCATCCAACGGTCGTGTGGCCGAAGTTCCAGGCCCTGGCCGAGGGTGCTCGTATCGCTTCGGGCAAGCTCTGGAGCTGACCTCCCTCCGGGCAGCGTGTGATTAACTGTGACCGAATCGTCACCATCAACACTCGTCCATAAGCGCTGTTCGCCCGACCGCAGAAGTCCCGACCGCATACGACCCAAGGGGGATCCCATGACCGACGTTCTTCCCGCAAGCCCCGCATTCGACCTGGACGACAAGTACCAGGCCGAGTCCGGGAGCTTCTACTTCACGGGGGTGCACGCGCTGGTGCGGGTCCCCCTCGATCAGATGCGGGCCGATCGAAAGGCCGGTCTCAAGACGGCGACGTTCGTCTCGGGCTACCAGGGCTCGCCCCTCGGCGGTTACGACCGGGAGATCATCAACCACAAGACGTTGATGGACGAGTACCACATCGTGCACAAGTCGGGGCTGAACGAGGAACTCGGCGCCACGGCGGTCATGGGAAGCCAGGTCTCGGCCACGTTCCCCCAGCAGCGATACGACGGGGTGCTTGGCATCTGGTACGGCAAGGCACCCGGGCTGGACCGTGCCGGAGACGCCATTCGCCATGCCCAATACGCCGGTACCAGCCAACATGGCGGCGTGCTTGCCCTCACCGGGGACGACCCGGCCAACAAGTCCTCGACGCTTCCCTCGGCGTCGGAGTTCACCCTCGCCGACCTCCACCTACCCATTTTGCACCCGGGCAACGTCCAGGAGGTGCTCGATCTCGGGCGTCACGGTGTCTTCCTCTCACGGACCTCGGGCCTGTGGTCCGCCATCAAGATCGTCACCGCGGTGGCCGACGGATCGGGCACTGCCGAGGCCGGGCCCGATCGGATCGTGCCGGTCATTCCCGAGTTCGAATGGCGGGGCAAGCCCTACCGTCCCAGGGTCACGGGTCGCCTGGGCGGTGCGGTGGCCAACTCGGTCGAGCAGGAAATCCACGAGGCCCGCACCGAACTGGCCCGGCTCTACGGCATCGAGAACAAGCTCAACAAGATCACCGTGAATCCCAACGACGCGTGGCTTGGCATCGTGTCCACCGGGCGTTGCTACCACGAGGTCCTGGCCGCGGCCAAGAACCTGGGCCTGGCCGAGGAAGACCTCGCCTCGCACGGCATTCGGGTGTTGCAGATGTCGATGCCGTATCCGTTCGACCGAGCCATCGCCCGGCAGTTCGCGCGAGGTCTCACCGAGATCCTGGTCGTCGAGGAGAAGCGGCCGTTCATCGAGGGCCAGCTGCGCGAGGCGTTGTACGGGATGGCGAACCCGCCGGTCATCGTGGGCAAGCGCGACCCCGAAGACCACATCCTCGTGCCCTTGCACGGTTCCCTCGACGCCGACGCCCTTGTCGAACCCTTGCGCCGTCGACTGATCACCCGCATCGACCCCGCCCGCCTGGCACCGCCGCCGGCAGCCGACAACGCGTCGGGCAAGGCCGCTGATCGCAAGCTGATCGAGATGTTGCCTTCCAGGACCCCGTACTACTGCTCCGGCTGTCCCCATTCCACGGGCACCAAGGCGCCGAGTGACTCCCTGGTCGGAGGCGGGATCGGCTGCCACGGCCTGGTCGGACTGATGGCGCCCGAGCGCGTCGGGACGGTCATGGGCAACACCCAGATGGGCGGAGAGGGGGTCCACTGGATCGGGATCGAGCCATTCGTCGGCGTCGAGCATTTCATCCAGAACCTGGGCGACGGCACGTTCGCCCACTCGGGATCCCTCGCCATCAGGGCCGCGCGTGCCGCGGGTTCGCACATGACGTTCAAGATCCTCTACAACGGCGCGGTTGCCATGACCGGAGGGCAGGACGCAGCCGGCGCCATGCCCGTGCCTCAACTCACCGCCTGGCTCCAGAGCGAGGGGGTGACTCGGGTCATCGTGACCACCGACGACCTCGACAAGTACAAGGGCGTCAAGATGCCAAAGGGCGTCGACGTCTGGGACCGTGACAAGATCATTGAGGCCCAGGAGGTGCTGCGGGACGAGCCGGGAGTGACCGTGCTCATCCACGATCAGCAGTGCGCAGCGGAGAAGCGCCGGGACCGCAAGCGCGGTCGGGTGATCGATCCGGCCGAACGCATCGTCATCAACGAGCGCGTGTGCGAGGGCTGCGGCGACTGCGGTGCGAAGTCGAACTGTCTGTCGGTGCAGCCGATCGAGACCGAGTTCGGACGCAAGACCCAGATCCATCAGTCGAGCTGTAACAAGGACTACTCGTGTCTCGACGGAGACTGCCCTTCGTTCCTGTCGGTCGTGCCCAACGCCAAAGCGGGTAAAGCGAGCCGGGAGAAGGGCGGGGCCCGCCGGGTCCCGACCCTCGACGAGTCGAAACTGGTCGAGCCGAAGATGGTCGTACCCACCGACGACGTGACCATCCGGATGCCGGGCGTCGGCGGAACCGGCGTTGTCACCGTGTCTCAGATTCTCGGCACTGCGGCCACCCTCGACGGCAAGTACGTGGGTGGCCTCGATCAGACGGGATTGTCCCAGAAGGCCGGCCCGGTGGTCTCCGACCTTCGGATCTCCACCGAACCGAAGGAGGGCACCAACAAGCTCACCGCCGGTTCAGCCGACGTGTATCTGGTCTTCGATCTTCTGGTCGGTCTGTCGCCGAGCAATCTCCACGGCGTCTCACCCGAGCGCACGGTCGCGGTCGTATCGATGACCAAGACGCCGACGGGGGAGATGGTGCGCGACGTCAACGCGGCGTTCCCCGACCTCGAACCGCTCAAGGACGAGCTCAACGGGCGCACCCGGGGTGAGTTGAACCGCTATCTCGATGCAACGGCCGTCACCGAGGGGTTGTTCGGCGAGTCGACCACCGCCAACACCTTCATTATCGGCGTTGCTTATCAGATCGGGGCGTTGCCCATTTCGGCCGGAGCGATCGAACAAGCCATCGAACTCAATGGTGCTGCCGTTGCCGCCAACCGGTCGGCCTTCCGGTGGGGGCGGATGTGGGCCATCGATCCCGACGTGGTGCGTCAGGCATCGCAGCTCCCCGAGGACCACATCCCCACCCCGTCACCCGCGTTGGAGTCGGCCATCGTCGCAG
>JAQCHM010000058.1 GCA_027730885.1 Actinomycetota bacterium
GAACGATCTGATCGGCCTTGCGAGGGTCGACGCCGAGTCGGAAGACCACATCCACCGACTCGTCGAACTTCTTGCCGGCCAGGCTCTTCACCAGGTCGAGCGCCTCGAGCGGCGTGAGGAGCTGCTCGCGATCGAATCGACGGGCCGCATCGACGTACTTCTTACCTTTACTCATGTTGCCTTTCGCCTTTCGGCTCCCTCAGTCGGTAGCGGTCACCGGGCGAGGTCATCCCGATGGCCGGATTGAATGATGGAAAGCAGAAACCCGCGTGGGCTCGGCCCGACCGGGCTCAGCGGATGCGCACGCCCATCTGGCGTGCGGTCCCGACGACCTGCTTCTTGGCCGCATCGAGATCGTTGGCGTTGAGATCGGGCATCTTCACCTGAGCGATCTCGGTGACCTGGGCGTCGGTGAGGACGCCGGCGCGCTCGCGCTTGGGATCGGCCGCGCCCTTGGGGATCTTGGCGGCCTTCTTGATGAGCTCGGAGGTCGGCGGCGTCTTCAGGATGAAGCTGAAACTCCGATCCTCGTACACAGAAATCTCAGCGGGGACGACGTTGCCCCGCTGGGCCTCGGTGCGGGCGTTGTACTCCTTGCAGAAGTCCATGATGGCCACGCCGTAGGGGCCGAGGGCGGTACCGACCGGGGGCGCCGGCGTTGCCTGGCCCGCCGTGATCTGGATCCGGACGACCGCCATTACCTTCTTCTTGGCCATGGGAGAAACTCTGCCTTACTACTGGACGAAGTACTGGACGAAGTACTGGACGAACTACTGGACGAACTATTGGGCTGCGTGCGTTGGCGATTGAGCGCGACCGACAAGGGTAGCGTCGGCGTCGAAACTTTCAGATCTTGCCGACCTGGGCGAAGTCGAGCTCGACGGGCGTCTCGCGGCCGAAGATGTTGACCAGGACCTTGACCTTGAGCTGTTCCTCGTTCAGTTCGACGATCTGACCCTGGAAGTCGGCGAACGGGCCTTCCTTGACCCGTACCGTCTCGCCCACTTCGTACTCGAGCCGCGGCTTGCCTTTGCGATCCCCGGTGTCGTCCTTGCTCTGCAGGAAGTTCTCGACGTCCCGACGAGGCAGCGGGGACGGCTTGTTGCCGGCGCCGACGAAGCCGGTGACGCCGGGCGTGTTGCGAACCACGAACCACGAGTCGTCATCGAGATGCATCCGGCACAACAGGTAACCGGGGAACACCTTCTTCTGGACCACGACCTTCTTGCCGTTCTTGAACTCGACGACGTCCTCCAAGGGGATGACGACCTCGTGGATCCGCTCGCCCATGTTCATCGACTGGGTGCGAGCCTCGATGTTCTTGCGAACCTTGTTCTCGTAGCCCGACTGCGTGTGTAGAACGTACCAGCGACCGGGCCGATCGTACGGCGACTCGTGGCGGGGCGCCTCCTCGACAATTGGCGGCTCGACAGCAGGTTCCTCGAGAGCAGGTTCCTCGACGACCGGTTCGTCGAGAACGGCTTCCTCGGACTCGATGGGGGTCACGAGCTCGGCATCGGCGGTTTCGAAATCAGTCATTTGGCAAGCCTCAGGATGCGTAGGACGCCTTCGGCGAACAAGTAGTCGAGTCCGGCAATGAAGGCGGTGACGATCAGAACGGTAAGCGTGACGACGATGGTGTAATTGACCACCTCGTTCTTGGTGGGCCAGTTGACCCGGCGCATCTCGGCCCGGACCTCCCGGACGTACTGTGCTGGGCCCACGCGCTCGCCCCGTTCGGGCGGGCGCGCATCACGCGGGGCAGCGACCGGATTACCCTCAGCATCGATCTGGCCCTGCTTCTGCAGGTACCTTCGCTGCTCCCGATTCATTGCCATGTGACGTGCCTCGTGAATGATCCATCGCTGGGCAGGGCACGAGGGACTCGAACCCCCAACCCCCGGTTTTGGAGACCGGTGCTCTACCAATTGAGCTAGTGCCCTAGGGCGCAACGAGGCTACCACCCCGAAGGCGGCGAACCTCCTGCGGACTGCCTACTGTTCGAATGTCGCCCGGGCTACTGCTCGAAAGTCGCCCGAGTTCGGGCCGGCTCCTGGGTGGACACCGTAGCCGCTGTCCCCTCGTGGCCGGGACCGTTGTCACCGGGACCGTCGTCGCCCCGTCGCAAGACCTCCCGGAGACCCTTGCGCGCGCGGTGGAGGCGCACCTTGGCCGCCGAGGTCGTGATGCCGAGCTCCTCGGCGATGGCATCGTGCGACAAGTCGTAGATGTCCCGAAGCACGACGACCGCTCGAAGTTTCGGAGGCAAGGCCCGCAGTGCGTCGACGACCTGTGTTCGCAGATCGCTCAGGTCGAGACGTATCGCCGGGTCGTTCTGGGGCTGGGAGTCGATGATCGCCGAGTCCTCGAGAAGCTCATCGTGGCGATGACGACCTCGCCGTCCGAGCAGTGTGTTGGCACAGTTGGCCGTGATCCGGTGCAGCCACGTCTTGAACTGCGCGTCACCGCGGAAGCGACCGATGCTGCGATGCGCCCTGAGGTAGGTCTCCTGGACGACATCACGTGCGTCTTCGGCGTCACCCGTCAGCCGATAGGCAAGGGTGTAGGTATCGGCGTACGTCCGACGGACGATCTCCTCGAACGCGCGGTCGTTGCCGTCCCGAGCCTCAGCAACGAGTTCGACGATGTCGTCCGGCAACGGAGTGGGGTGCGTGGGAGCGGAGGTCCAGTCCTACTTGATGATCTTGGTCACACGACCAGCACCAACAGTACGACCACCCTCACGAATAGCAAACCGCAACCCCTCATCCATCGCGATCGGATTGATCAACTGCACCGTCATCTCCGTGTTATCCCCCGGCATACACATCTCCGTACCCTCCGGCAACGTCACCGTCCCCGTCACATCCGTCGTACGGAAATAGAACTGCGGACGATAATTACCGAAGAACGGCTTATGACGACCACCCTCCGCCTTCGTCAACACATACACCTGCGCCTCGAACTCGGTATGCGGCGTAATCGAACCCGGCTTCGCCAACACCTGACCCCGCTGCACCTCATCCTTCTCAATACCACGCAACAACGCACCAATATTGTCACCAGCCTGCCCCGAATCCAACAACTTCCGGAACATCTCAACACCCGTACACGTCGTCGTCTTCGTCGCCCGAATACCAACGATCTCCAACGAATCGCCAATATTCACAACACCTTGCTCAACCTTACCAGTCACCACCGTCCCACGACCCGTAATCGAAAACACATCCTCGATCGGCATCAAAAACGGCTTATCCAAATCACGCGCCGGCTCCGGGATGTACTCATCCACCGCCGCCATCAACTCCATGATCTTGTCACCAGCAGCCTCATCACCCTCCAACGCCTTCAACGCCGAAACATGCACCACCGGACAATCATCACCAGGGAACTCGTACTCCGAAAGAAGCTCACGAGCCTCCAACTCCACCAACTCCAACAACTCCTCGTCATCAACCATGTCCGCCTTGTTCAAAGCAACCACGATCGCAGGCACACCAACCTGACGAGCCAACAACACATGCTCACGAGTCTGCGGCATCGGACCATCAGCAGCCGAAACCACCAAAATCGCCCCATCAACCTGCGCAGCACCCGTAATCATATTCTTGATGTAATCCGCATGCCCCGGCATATCAACATGGGCATAATGCCGAGCATCAGTCTCATACTCCACATGAGCAACATTGATCGTGATACCACGCTCACGCTCCTCAGGAGCCTTATCAATCATATCAAACGCCATCGCCGAATTACCAGCAACACGATCCGACAACACCTTAGTAATCGCCGCAGTCAACGTCGTCTTACCATGATCAATATGACCCATCGTCCCCACATTCACGTGAGGCTTATTACGCTCAAACTTTGCTTTACCCATTTTGGGGCTCGTTTCCTTTCAGATGCTTGGGGTCACTCGCCCCGGACTCGCTTGATGATTTCGTCCTGGACGTTGCCAGGTGTCTGCTGATAACTGTCGAACTGCATGGTGTAGCTGGCGCGACCCTGGGTCTTCGACCGCAGGTCATTCACGTACCCGAACATTTCCGACAGCGGAACTTCGGCCGTGACCACCTTGTTGGTGCCACGGGCTTCCATCTGGCCAACCCGCCCCCGGCGGGAGTTGAGGTCGCCGATCACGTCACCCATGTAGTCCTCAGGGGTAACGACTTCCACCGACATGATGGGTTCGAGCAGGACGGGCTTGGCCTTGGCCGCCGCCTGCTTGTACGCCATGGTGCCGGCGATCTTGAAGGCCATTTCGGACGAGTCGACGTCGTGATACTTGCCGTCCTTCAGGGTCACTCGAATGTCGACCGTCGGGAAGCCGGCCAGCACGCCGCTGGTCATGGCATCACGAATGCCGGCATCGACCGACGGGATGTACTCGCGGGGGATGCGACCTCCGGTGATGCCGTCGACGAACTCGTAACCGCCGCCGGGTCCCGTGGTCTCGAGGTCGATGGTGACCTCGGCGTACTGGCCGGTTCCACCGGTCTGCTTCTTGTGGGTGTAGGTGTTCCCGGTCACGACCCCGGTCACGGTCTCGCGATAGGCGACCTGGGGCTTGCCGACGGTGGCGTCGACCTTGAACTCGCGGAACATCCGGTCGACCAGCACCTCGAGGTGGAGCTCGCCCATGCCGGCGATGATCGTCTGACCGGTCTCCTCGTCAGTCCGGACGCTGAACGTCGGATCCTCCTCGGACAGGGACATGAGCGCCTTCGACATCTTCTCCTGATCGGCCTTGGTCTTGGGCTCGACCGCTACGTGGATCACCGGATCCGGGAAGTCCAGGTTCTCCAGGATGATGGCGTTGCTCTGATCGGTGAGCGTGTCACCGGTGCGAACGTTCTTGACGCCGATCGCGGCCATGATGTCGCCGGTCATCGCGACGTCGCGGTCTTCCTGCTTGTTGGCGTGCATCTCCAGGAGGCGGCCCATCCGCTCCTTGGCGCCGGTGCGCGTGTTCAGCACCTGCGTGCCCTTCTCGAGGGTTCCGGAATAGACACGGAAGTAGGTGAGCTTGCCGACATTCGGTGCGGTCATGATCTTGAAGGCCAAGGCGGCGAAGGGTTCGTCGTCGCTCGGCTTGCGCTCGAGCGGGGCTCCACCCTTGAGGGCCTCGCCGTTGACGGGAGGCAGATCGAGCGGAGACGGGAGATAGTCGACCACGGCGTCCAGAAGTGGCTGGACACCCTTGTTCTTGAAAGCCGAGCCGCAGAGGATCGGGACGAGTTCACCCGACACCGTTGCCGCGCGGATGCCGGCCTTCAGCTCGGTCTCGCTGAGGTCCTCGTTCTCGAGGTAGGACTCCATGAGTTCCTCGGAGGTCGATGCAACCGCTTCGATCAATTCGGCCCGGTACTCGTCGGCCAGATCCTGGAGGTCATCGGGAATCTCGACCACGTTCCAACTGGCGCCCAGGTCCTCGGAGTTCCAGATGAGCGCCTTCATCGTCACCAGGTCGACGACACCGGCGAACGCGGACTCGGTGCCGATCGGGAGCTGGAGCACGAGGGTGTTCTGGGTGAGACGTTCCTTGATGGTGCCGAGAACGAAGAAGAAGTCGGCGCCCATGCGATCGAGCTTGTTCACGAAGCACATGCGGGGCACGTTGTACTTGTCGGCCTGACGCCACACGGTCTCGGACTGGGGCTCGACACCAGCAACGCCGTCGAAGACGCAGACGGCTCCGTCGAGCACGCGCAACGACCGCTCTACTTCGACGGTGAAGTCGACGTGGCCAGGAGTGTCGATGATGTTGATGCGGTGATCGTTCCAGAAGCAGGTCGTGGCGGCCGACGTGATCGTGATGCCCCGCTCCTGTTCCTGCTCCATCCAGTCCATGGTCGCGCCGCCGTCGTGGACCTCACCGATCTTGTAGTTCTTGCCGGTGTAGTAGAGGACGCGCTCTGTCGTCGTGGTCTTGCCGGCATCGATGTGGGCCATGATGCCGATGTTGCGATAGCGATCGAGGGGGGTAATTCGGGCAGACATGATCAGGGCCTCTGGTAGCTGACGAGCGAGGGTAGGAGCAGGAACAGGTCACAGGGTGCTCGAGCGACCCAGTGGGTCGCTCGGGCGCTGCATCATCGAAGGGAACGGAGGCCGACTACCAGCGGTAGTGGGCGAAGGCCTTGTTCGACTCGGCCATCTTGTGGAGGTCTTCCCGTCGCTTGGCCGAGGCGCCAATGCCGTTGGAGGCATCGAGGATCTCATTGGCCAGGCGTTCGGCCATGGTGCGCTCACGCCGGCCACGGGAATAGCCGACGACCCAGCGAACCGCCAGCGTGGTGGCCCGACGAGGGCGAACCTCGACCGGGACCTGATAGGTCGCGCCACCGACCCGTCGTGAGCGGACCTCGAGCTGAGGCTTCACGTTGTCGATGGCCCGCTTCAAGGTGGCGACGGGATCGCCGCCGGTCTTCTCGCCGACGACATCGAGGGCGGTGTAGACAATGTCCTCCGCGGTCGTCTTCTTGCCATCCAACAACACTTTGTTGATGATCTGGGTCACGAGCACCGAGCCGTGCACCGGGTCGGGCTGAAGATCGCGCCGGGGAGCAGGACCCTTACGAGGCATGTCAGTTGTCCTTCTTCACGCCGTAACGACTACGGGCCTGCTTGCGGTCACGGACGCCGGAGGTGTCGAGGGTGCCCCGAACCACCTTGTAACGCACACCGGGAAGGTCTTTCACACGCCCGCCACGAACCAACACGATGCTGTGCTCCTGCAGGTTGTGACCTTCGCCGGGGATGTAGGCGGTGACCTCGACGCCGCTGGTCAGCCGGACACGGGCCACCTTGCGGAGCGCGGAGTTCGGCTTCTTGGGTGTGGCGGTGTACACGCGCGTGCAAACACCACGGCGCTGCGGCGATCCGACCAAGGCGGGCGTCTTGCCCTTGTTGGCTTTGGACTTGCGGCCCTTACGGACCAGCTGGTTGATGGTGGGCACAGAAGACCTCTGGACGTTCCGAGGAGACCCTCGGGTTTCGATGAACCGGGCGCCGACCGTGACGATCGGCAACCGTGACGGGCGACGACGCGCGGGCAGGCGGACGACGTCGGCCAAACGGCCGACCCTCAAGACTACGTGTGCCGCCCGCCTATCACAACGCAGGCTGCGGCGGTTCCATCCCAAGGTACAAACCCGGGTGGCACCAGTTCGCTGGTCGCCCGGGCTTGGGCGCGTCAGCGAGCGTCGCCCGACAGGATCGCCGCCAACTGCTCGATCGACTCGTAGGTGTTCCCCGAAACGAAATCGTCCACATGGGGCAGGGCTGCCGCCATTCCCGCGGCGAGGGGCGCGTAGCCCGGCGACGCCTTCAGCGGATTGACCCAAATGAGTCGATGCGTCACTCGATGCAGCCGCTGCATCTGTTCACCCAGCAGCGCGGCATCACCCCGGTCCCATCCATCGGACAGGATGACGACCACCGCTCCCCGGGCCAGACCACGAACGCCCCACTCGTCGTTGAAACGAGCCATCGCCTCACCGAGCCGCGTGCCGCCGGCCCAGTCCTGGACCTCCGGTGTCGCAGCCGCAAGCGCAGCATCGGGATCGCGATTGTTGAGCTGACGGGTCAGGCGGGTGAGCCGAGTGCCGATGGTGAAGACCTCGACGCGGCCGCGGGCGATCACCGCGGCGTGGACGAACCGGATCAGCGCGCGGGCGTAGCTCTCCATCGAACCCGAGACGTCGAGGATCATGATGAGTCGCCGTGGCCGCGAGGCCGGCTCGGTGTGGGCCCAGCGCAGCGGCTCGCCGTGATGCCGCAACGCCCACCGCACGGTCCGTCCGAGATCGGGCCGTTGTCCGCGGCGCTTGGTGGGAACCTGTCGGCGGCTGAGGCGGCGGAACGTGGTGAACCGGAGCCGGGTCATCATGCGCGTCAGCTCGGCCAGCTCTTCGTCGGAACAGGCCGAGAAGTCCTTGCTCGTGAGAATCTCGACCCGGCTGAAGCGAACCGCATCGACGTCCCCGGATTGGTCATCGTCGGAGGGGTCGGGGGCAGCGTCGGCCTCGTCGTCGGCGTCGAGCACGAGCGTTGCGGGAGTGGCCGGGGTCTCGACCCGCAGCAACTCGACCGCGCCGCGCTCCCAGAAGGTCCGAAACGCGTGGTCGTACACCGGGATGTCCTCGGGGCGATGGAGCAGGGTCGCCCGTCCCGCCCAATAGACAGCGTCGCGGTCGGTGACGCCGACGGCACCGAGGGCCAGGGTGAAGTTGATGGTCGAGCTGGCGGGAACCTTTAACCCGAGCCGGCGCAGGACGCGGACGAATCCCACGGCCATACGCTCGCCGACCTCGTGAGGGCCCGGCGAAGTATTCGGGACGACCAAGGTGTCCGTCACCGCGCCGATCAGGTGGCGCTGCGGTTGGTAGCCGACGCGATGAGGGCGTCAATGCCGCGGGCTGCGACCTTCTGCTGGTCCTCGCGATACTTGAGGACCGTGCCGAGCGTGTCGGCTACCGAGGCCTCGGACAGCTCGGACTGGCCCAGAGCGCTCAGGGAAAGGGCCCAGTCGATGGTCTCGGCCACTCCAGGGGGCTTGTAGAGACCCAGGCCTCGCAACGCCTCGGTCGCTGCTGCGACCTGGCGGGCAAGGTGCTCGCCCACCATCGGGGCACGGAGGCGGACGATCTTGACCTCGCGCTCGAAGGACGGGTGCTCGACCCAGTGGTACAGGGCTCGCCGCTTCAGGGCGTCGTGGACATCGCGGGTCCGGTTGGAGGTGAGAATGACCAACGGAGGATCGACCGCGGTGACCGTTCCGTACTCGGGGATGGTGACCGTGTAGTCCGACAGCGCTTCGAGGAGGAAGGCCTCGAACTCGTCGTCGGCTCGGTCGACCTCGTCGATGAGCAGGACCGGCGGAACGGCCTCGCGGGAGTCCAACGCCTGCAGCAGCGGGCGCCGCACCAGGAATCGGTCGCTGTACAGCTCGGCCTCGAGACGATCGGCGTTGTCGGCCGTTCTCGCCGCCTCCGCGGTGCGTAGATGCAACAGTTGGCGTGCGTAATCCCATTCGTAGAGCGCCTGGCTGGCGTCGATGCCCTCGTAGCACTGGAGGCGGATGAGGGTGCTACCCAGCCAACGACTCAGGACCTTGGCAACCTCGGTCTTGCCGACGCCTGCCTCGCCTTCGAGGAAGAGCGGACGCCGCAACGTGATGGCCAGGAAGACCGAGGTGGCCAGTCCCCGGTCGGCCAGATAGCCGTTGGCCTCCAGCGCCGCTTCGACATCTTGGACGATCCGTGCCCCACCCAGTGGCGGCCGTGTCTGCGAGTTCGAGGTCACGGCCACCGAGGGTACCCGGCGTCAGCTGGTGTGGATCGCTTCCCAGACACGCTGAGGGGTTGCCGGCATCGCGATGTCCTTGACCCCGTAGGGGCTCAGCGCATCGCAAATGGCGTTCATCACCGCGGCGGCCGAACCGATGGTCCCGGCTTCGCCGACGCCCTTCACCCCGAGTGGGTTGCTGGTGCTCGGGGTGACGGTGAAGCCGGTTTTGAGGCTGGGAAGCTCGGCCGGGGACGGGATGAGGTAGTCGAGCATCGACGGATTCTTGCAGTTGCCCTCGGCATCGTAGCTGGCCACCTCCCACAGAGCCTGGGCAACGCCTTGGACGATGCCGCCGTGCACCTGGCCTTCGACGATGAGCGGGTTGATCTGATTGCCGCAGTCGTCGACCGCGATGTAGTCGACGAGCTGCACGAAGCCGGTCTCCTCGTCGACCTCGACGACGGCGACGTGGGTCCCGAAGGGGAACGCGAAATTGGGCGGATCGAACGTCACCTGTTCCTGCAGGTTCGGCTCCATGCCGTAGGGAAGGTTGTGCGCGGTGAATGCGCCAAACGCCACGCCCTGGATGGGCACGGTCTTGTCGGGTGAGCCCTTGACGGTTAACGAGCCGCCGACGAACTCGAGATCGTCGGGATTGGCCTCGAGTTGGTGCGCCGCGATGAGCCGAGCCTTGTCGACGACTTTGTCGCAGGCCATGGCAATGGCGACCCCGCCGACCGACAGCGATCGAGAACCGTAGGTGTCGAGGCCGAGCGGGCTGATTGCGGTGTCGGAGTGCCGGACCGTGACATCGGCGGGATCGATCCCCAACTTGTCGGCGACGATCTGGGACCAGGAGGTCTCGTGGCCCTGACCGTGGGGTGTCGATCCGCTGACCACTTCGACCTTGCCGGTCGGCAGGAACCGGACGACCGCGTGCTCCCATCCGCCGGCACCGTAGTTGAGTCCGCCCAGCGCCCGACTGGGAGCGAGACCGCAGATCTCGACGTAGGCGCACAGACCGATACCGAGTTGTTTGGACTCGCCAACGTCACGACGCCGCTTCTGTTCGGCCCGCAGACCGTCGTAGTCCGACATCGCAAGCGCAGCGTCCAGGTTCGGGCTGTAATGACCTGAGTCGAAGACTCGGGTGGAGGCAACGGTGAGGTTCTCGAATTTCTCGCCACCGGCAAGGTAGTTCCGACGCCTGATCTCGTCAGGTCCGACGCCCACCTCTGACGCGAGAAGGTCCATGGCCCGCTCGATGGCGTAGCTGGCTTCGGGTCGGCCCGCGCCCCGGTAGGCATCGGTCGGCGTCAGGCTCGTGAACCAGCCGTCGCAGGTGAAGCCGAACGCAGGTACGTCGTAGACGCCGGTGTAGAGGAAGCTGCCGAGCAGCGGGACGCCGGGCGTGATGAGCATCATGTAGGCGCCCATGTCCGCGTCGAGATGCACTCGACAGCCGAGCAGTTTGCCATCAGCGTCGGCGGCCAACTCGATGCGCTGGTTCTGACCGCGCCCCTGATGGGTCGAGAAGGCGGCCTCGGATCGGGTCTCGGTCCAGCGAACAGGGCGTCCGAGCCGCACGGCGAGGGTGACGGCGAGAATTTCGTCGGCGTTGATGTTCAGCTTGGCGCCGAAGCCACCGCCAACCGATGGGGCAATCACCCCAATACGGTGTTCGGGCAGGCCGGTGACGGCGGCGATCATCACCTTCAGGATGTGGGGCACCTGAGTTGAGCTGTAGAGCGTGACGTCGCCTCCGTGCGGCGCAGGGACGGCGAGCACTCCGCGTGGTTCCATCGCCATCGGTATGAGTCGTTGCTGGACGAAGTTGGCGGTGATGTGGTGGGTGGCGTTTGCGAACGCTGCATCCAGCGCCGCCAGGTCGGGGACGAGCGGCCAGTGATAGGCCTTGTTGGTCGTCAGATTGCTGTGCGCGATAGAGCTGTCCGCAACCGCCGCGTCGATGGAACCGACCGCGGCGAGCGGCTCGTAGTCGACGGCCACCAATTCGGCAGCGTCGGCCGCGTGATAGCGCGTGTCGGCGAGGACGACGGCCACGATCTCCCCGACGTAGTGGACTTCATCGGTCGCGACGGGAAAGTGCGGCGGGTTCACCATGTCGGGCGTCACCGGCCAGGCGCAAGGCAGCGGCCCCCCCCCCACAACCCCATGTCCTGAAGCTCGGGCCCGGTGTAGACCGCATGTACCCCGGGAGCGGCGGCCGCGGCCGACGCGTCGACACCGGCGATCCGGGCGTGGGCCATCGGACTTCGCACCATACCCATCCACAGCTGCCCGACAGCCTGGATGTCGTCGACATATTTGCCTTCGCCGGTGAGGAGCTCGGGGTCCTCCTTGCGAAGCATGCGGGTTCCGACTGCGGTCATGGTGCCTCTGAGAAGCGACGAGTTTCGATGGTGCGGATTCTTGCACAGAGCCGCCACGGGCT
>JAQCHM010000059.1 GCA_027730885.1 Actinomycetota bacterium
GGTCAGCGCCGCGCTGTTGTACCGCACCCTCGGGCCCACCCTGCCGGCGGGTATGGAGAACGCCGCTGCGATGTGGGCCAGCGCCCAGATGGTGGCGCAGAAGTACCCCGGCCAAGTGCGCGCGGCCGGCCACGAAGGCGAAGGCCAGGCGCTGGGCTCGGCCCTCTTCGACGCCATGCTGCACAGCCCCGACGGAGTGGTCTTCACCCGCCACCAACACGATGACGCCTTCGATCTCTTGCGCACCCCCGATCAGAAGATCCAGCTCGCCATCCCGCAACTGCTCGAGGAACTGCGCGAGCTGCCGAACGCGACCGAGCAGCACACCAGCGAGGAGTTCCCCTTCGTCCTGTCCGCCGGCGAGCGGCGCGCCTTCACCGCCAACGACATCATGCGTGACCCGTCATGGCGAAAGAAAGACCCCGAAGGAGCGCTGCGACTCAGCCCGGGCGACGCCGAGTCGCTCGGGGTGACCACCGGCTCGCGGGTACGGATCACCACCCCGGGCGGTACCGCGGTCGCGGTGGCCGAGGTCACCGACACCATGATGGACGGCCACGTCGCCCTACCCAACGGCCTCGGCCTCGCCTACTCCCCCGCTGGCGGCGAACCCGAGATCACCGGCGTCGCCCCCAACGAGCTGACCCTCACCGACTGGTGCGATCCCATCGCCAAGACCCCGTGGCACAAGCACGTCCCGGCCCGCCTCGAAGCGGTCAGCCGATGACCGTCGACCTGATGATCGTCATCCGCCGATGAGGCGCACACGGTTCGATCAGAAACAGTGCCCCATTGCCAGGACCGCCGACCTGCTCGGTGACTGGTGGACGCCGCTGGTTCTGCGGGAGTTGTTGCTCGGCAATCGCCGTTTCAATGACGTCCAAGAGACGCTCGGCATCAACCGCAGCGTGCTCACCCAGCGACTGGCACGCCTGGTCGAAGAGGGCGTCATCGAGCGCAACCGTTACCAGGAGCACCCGCCCCGGGACGAGTACAACGTGACCGAGAAGGGCCGCGCACTGTGGGACGTCCTCAGCGTCATGTGGCGTTACGGCGAGCAATGGCTGTTCGACGCACCCACCCCCATCGAAATGTACGACAAGCGAACGGGCGATCGCATCGAGCCGGCGGTCATCGACCGCAACACCGGCCATCCTCTCGATCTGGCCACGACCCGTCGCCGACGCAACGCTGCCCCAACCGCCACCCCCATCACCCCAGCCTGAACGGAGCCATTCGCCCCATGCCCATCTCGTCTGCCTTCCCGTACGAGAAGAAGAAGCTCACCGTCGACGGCCGGACCATGGCCTACGTCGAGGTGGGCGACGGCGATCCGATCGTCCTCTTGCACGGCAATCCGACCTCGTCCTACCTCTGGCGCAACATCATCCCCCACCTGACCCATCTGGGTCGCTGCATCGCGCCGGACCTCATCGGCATGGGCGATTCGGACAAGCTCCCCAACCCTGGTGCCGAGTCCTACCGGTTCGTCGAACACCGCCGCTACCTCGACGGGTTGCTGGAACAGCTGGGGGTGACCGAACGGGTCGTCCTCGTCGTGCACGACTGGGGCTCCGGGCTCGGGCTCGACTGGGCCAACCGGCACCGCGACGCGGTCGCCGGCATCGCCTACATGGAGGCCATCGTGCGACCGGTCAGCTGGGACGAGTGGCCCGACGCGGCACGGGGCGTGTTCCAGGGCTTCCGATCCCCGGCCGGCGAGTCGATGGTGTTGGACAAGAACGTGTTCGTGGAACGGGTCCTGCCCGGATCGATCATCCGCACCCTGGACGAGGCCGAGATGGCCGAGTACCGCCGACCGTTCCTCAATCCTGGGGAAGACCGGCGGCCGACGCTGACCTGGCCCCGCCAGATCCCCATCGAAGGCGAACCAGCCGACGTGGTGGCCATCGCCGCCGCCTATGCGGACTGGCTCAGTCAGAGCCCCGTGCCCAAGCTGCTGGTCAACGCCGAACCCGGCGCCATCCTCAAGGGCGCGGCGCTCGAGTTCTGCCGGACCTGGCCCAACCAGACGGAGGTGACGGTGGCCGGGAACCACTTCCTTCAGGAAGACAGTCCCGACGAGATCGGTACCGCCATCGCCCAGTGGATCACGACCTCGGTGCGTGCATGACAGCTACTGCCGATACCGGTGGAAACCGTTCGCTCGTGACCCGCAACGGCCGCAGCCTCGTCCTGGTGGTCGGCGCGGCGAGCTTCATCACCTCGATCGGCCTCGGGGCCCGGGCGACGTTCGGCGTGTACCTCGACCCCGTCATCACAGATCTCGGCACCGGGCGGGGCATGTTCAGCCTGGCCATCGCCATCCAGAACATCATCTGGGGCCTCACCCAGCCCGTTGCGGGGGCGATTGCCGACCGTTACGGCGCGGCGCGAGTGCTCGGCATCGGAGCGGTCGGCTACGCCGGGGCGTTGGTGCTGATGTCGAGTGCCCAGTCGGCAACCATCTTCACCCTGTCGGTCGGGCTCATCATGGGCGTTACCGCCGGCGCCGCAAGCTTCTCGGTGGTGCTCGCCGCAGTGGGCCGCATGGCCCCGCCGGACAAGGCGTCCATGGCCCTTGGCATCGTGACGGCCATGGGCTCGGTCGGGCAGTTCGTCCTGATCCCGTTGACCCGTCAGCTGATCGACAACTACGGCTGGCGCAGCACCGCCCTCCTGCTGGCGGCGTTCGTGGCCACGGTCGTGTTGTTCTCCTGGCCCATTCGGGGCAAGGCCGTCGAGCAGCAGGGTCAGGCGGCCGTCCGGGCCGCGGCAGCCGGCCCGGCGGTCCCGTTGTCGCAGGAACTGCGCCGAGCAGTGCACCATCGTCCGTACCTGCTGCTCAACGCGGCGTTCTTCGTCTGCGGGTTCCACGTCACCTTCATCGGCACTCACCTCGTGTCCTACGCAGACGCCGAGGGCGTCAGCCGGGGTACCGCCACGTTGGGCTTGTCGCTCATCGGGCTGTTCAACATCGTCGGATCGCTGCTCGCCGGATATCTCGGCAGCCGGCGGCCGAAGACGTACCTGCTGTCGGCCATCTACGCCTTGCGGGGCCTCATGATGACCGCGTTCGTCGTCGTACCGGTCAGTGGCACCACCGTCGTGGTGTTCGGCGCCCTGATCGGCCTGGTGTGGTTGTCCACCGTGCCGCTCACCGGTGGCATCGTGGCCGCCCAGTTCGGCACGACCCACTCCGGCACCCTGTTCGGCTTCGTGTTCCTGTCGCATCAGATCGGTGCGTTCATCGGCGTGTACATGGCCGGCGTGTTGGCCGACCGCACCGGCAGCTACGCGACGGTGTGGTGGATCGCCGTCATCCTCGCCGTCCTCGCCGCACTGCTGCACCTCGTCATCGACGAATCGCCGGCGCCGCCCGCACCGGCGCAGACGGCCGGCATCGGCGGATTCGCCCCGGCCGGCGCTGCGGCGATCATCGTGGTCGTCGGTGCCGCAGCCGCGGTGAGTGCCCAGCCCGTCGAGGCCGACGCTGCCCTGGCCGGCTCGTACATTTGCGCCCTCCACCCAACCGGCCCCTGACGCCGACAGGTCGACGACCCCTACCCACCATCCACGCAAACCGCTGAGACCAAGGAGAAGCCGGAGATGACCAGTATCGAGGCGCCCGTGACCGTCGAGCAACGGGGGCGAGTACTCCTTGCCACCATGGACGATGGCCGGGCCAACGCAATGTCCAGCGCCATGAGCGCAGCGTTGCGCGCCGCGCTCACCCGAGCCGAGCAGGACCCGGGCATCGGCGCGATGGTCATTGCCGGTCGGCCGGGGCGGTTCTCCGGCGGGTTCGACCTCGGCGTGATCCGCGGGGGCGACGCCGCAGCGATTCGCGAGATGGTCAACGGTGGCGGGGCGCTGGTCGCCCACGCCTACGGAGCGTCGGTACCGGTGGTGGCCGCCTGCACCGGTCACGCAGTGGCCGCCGGCGCGCTGTTGCTGTTCGGCTGTGATCACCGCGTCGGGCCCGATGCCGAGGTGAAGATCGGCTTGAACGAGGTGGCCATCGGGCTCACGCTGCCCGGCTGGGCGCTCGCGATCGCGGCGGAACGCCTGAGTCGGCGTCACCTTCAGGCGGCGGTGGCCAACGCCCAGCTCTTCGACGGCGCCGGAGCCGTCGCAGCCGGCTTCCTCGACGCCGCGGTGGAGCCTGACGCGGTCATCGAGACCGCCGTGGCTCACGCCTCCCTGCTGGCCGAACTCGACCCCGCCGCCTACTCCGCAACCGTCCAGGCACTGCGGGGCGAGGTGCTGGCCGCCATGGCCCGCTGATCGCGGGCGAATCGACCGAACGATCGGGCCCTGGCTAGAGTCTGGCCGTGGATCAGATTTGCGACGATCTCGACGCTGAGACTGCGGCCCTGACGGTCGTCGTCGGCGACTTGACCGAGGAGCAGTGGCGAGCCCCGACGGTCGCCGAAGGCTGGGACAGCCACGAGACGATCCTGCACCTCGGCGCGGCCGATCGGTTTGCCCATCTGACACTCACCGATCCGGCGTCGTTCGCTGTCGAACATGGCCGGTTGTCGTCCGGCGGGGTATCGCTCAACGAGTTGGTCGGCCCGGACGTGCCGGCTCTTTCGGGCAGCGATCTATGGCAATGGTTCCTCGACGTGCGCAGCAAGATGGTCGATGCTCTGCGTCAACGGGGTCCGAAGGATCGCATTGCCTGGATCGGACCGGACATCGGAGCCCGGTCGATGGCCACCGGTCGACTCATGGAAACATGGACGCACTCCCACGATCTGGCCGACACGTTCGGTCTCGACTATCCCCAGACCGATCGGTTGCGCAACATCGCCCATCTCGGAGTTGTGACTCGCGACTTCAGCTACGTCAATCAGAGTCGGACACCCCCGACCGAGCCCTTCCGAGTCGAGCTCACCGGCCCGAACGGAGACATCTGGGCCTGGGGCGCCGAGGATGCGGCAAACCGCGTGACGGGCACCGCCTACGAATTCTGCAAGGTCCTGACGCGGCGACAACCGCTTGCCCGCTCGGCGGTCCACACGGAGGGCTCGCACGCCACCCAATGGATGGAGATCGCTCAGCCCTGGATCGAACCTCCGCGGATCAGCGATCGAGCCTGAGCCGCTACGGATTCGACTGGAGGAACTGCCGGATGTTCGACACGAGCATCTCGGGGGCGTCCTCCTGGCAGAAGTGGCCGACCCCTGGGAGCTCGACGACGGGCCCGTTGGGCCACACCTCCCGGAAGTCGGCGATCGCACGACGGGGGTCGATGGCCTTGTCGTCGAGGCCTTCGAGCAGGATCGCCGGCTTGGTTGCGAGCGCCGGGACCCCTTCAGCACCTGCCTTGACGTAGTCGCGGATGCGCCCAAGGTAGGCGTCGATGGGGAACTCGTAGGCGCCGATGGCGCTGTCCCAGTCGGGGAATTGCTCGGAGTAGGCCCGGATCCAGGTGTCATCGACATCGGTGCTGTTGAACCCGATGATCTTCATGACCGACAGCACGGTCGACCCGGCGTTGCGCAGCACCTGTTCAGTGCGCCCGCTCTCCAAGCCTCCGCCGATCCACCGGAACCAGCGCGACTCGTTCGGCCCCGGCAGGTCCCGCGGAACCCGCCCGTAGCCGTTGAGCGTGTTCATGTAGACCATGCGCTTGACCCGGTCGGGGTGACGAACCGCGAATGCCGTGCCGATCGGGCCTCCCCAGTCCTGGATCACGAAGGTAATGTCGGTCAGATTGAGGTGCTCGACCAGCGCGGTCAGATTCTCGGTATGGGTCTGGAGCGTGTAGGTCCGGTCCTGTGGTGTCTCGCTCTTCCCGAAGCCCATGTGGTCAGGCACGATCACACGGTTGCGCGCGGCCAGCGACCTGATCATCTTGCGGTAGAGGTACCCCCAGGTCGGCTGGCCGTGAAGACAGACGATCGGTTCACCATGGCCCTCATCGACATAGTGCTGCCGGAATCCGTGGCCGTCGAAGAACCTGGGTTCGAACGGCCACGTCCCGTCGAACGTCTCGTCGGGTGCGATCATGAATTCTCCGCTCGCCTCGGGACGTTGCCGATGATGCGCTCGGGCGAGACCAACACCGCGGTTCTGGCGTCTTCCACCATGACCCGGTCATACTCGTCGAGGTCGTCGTGGAGTCCGCCGGCTGCGGCATAGATCTCGCGCAGTAGTACTCGCAAGGCTTCAGCATCGACGCCGTCGGCGGGGTCGGCGGGGCCGATCAGATCGGCCGGTGACCGAGACCCAGACCCAGCCTCGACGGATCGCAATCGTGACCGCCGAACCGCGACGAACGTGAGCGAGCCGGGCAGCTCGCCCCATCGAGACGAGGGCGACGCACGGCTCACCGGTGAGAGGGTGGTCGATGACCCCGCAGTTGGCGATGCTCGACAACACCCGGCCGTCGGCCTGGACCGTGCTGATGGTGGCGAGTCCGGTCTCGTCGGCCAGGAACTTCCTCACGTCGTCAAGGTTGGGCATCAGCCACTCCGGTCTGTCTGAACGATCGCTATGGTCACGATAGCCGGCCAGGATGCTGAGAGAGGACCCCGTCCGATGTCGAGAGGCTCGAGCGCGGCCGAGGCTGGATCCGCACGGACTCCGTCAGCGGCCCGAGTACTTGGGATCTCGCTTCTCCAGGAAGGCGGCGACGCTCTCTTGGTGGTCAGCGGTCATGAGCAGACCGTCAAGGGCAGGTCCCAGGTGACGGCGTAGTTCTTCGCCCTTTCCGGCTCGACTCAGTCGCAGGGCTTGCTTTGCCGCCTGGACAGCCAGGGGCGCGTTCGCCGTCATCCGGCGAGCCAGGCGGAGCGCGGCATCGGCCAGTTCGGCATCGGGAACGACCGCGCTCACCAGTCCGATCTCGAGCGCACGGTGGGCGTCGACCATGTCGCCGGTCAACAACATCTCGGCTGCTGCCGCGTGGCCGACCAGCCGAGGGAGCAGCTCGAAACTGTCGGGTCCGGCGACGATGGCGCGCTTGACGAACATCTCGGAGAAGCGAGCCGACTCTCCTGCGATCCGAACGTCGGCCAGGAGGCTCAGCTCCATGCCGTAGCCAACGGCGGCGCCATTGACTGCGGCGATGATCGGTGTGTTCGACCGCGACATCGGCAGGCCTGGCAACTCCAACTCGCCACTCTTGATCCTGCGGGCCAGCTCACTGGCGCCCGCTCCGAGCAACTGCTTGACGTCGTCGCCGGTGCAGAACCCTCGGCCGACGGCCGTCCAGATGATGGCCCGCACGTCGGGGTCATCATCGGCATCGGCGAAGTACTGCGAGAGCAACTCGTACGCCTCGTAGTTCAACGAGTTGTAGGCCTCCGGGCGGTTGATGGTGATGGTGGCGATGTGATCGGCCACCTGATAAAGGACGGGTGCAGTGTCAGCCATGGCGCAAGTAGAGCCGCCCCCACGGGCGTCGGGCCAATCGGAGCGCGGTGGGCCGATCGAGACGAACGAGCTCAGGCCAGGGCGAGGGCCTTGGTGTCGAGGGCTGATCCCATGAGGTCCTCGAAATTGCGGCGGAAGAACCGGTCGCGCTGTGTTTCGGTCAGACCGCTCACCTCGTTGTCGAAACGACGAAGCGGGTTGCGGCCACCTTCGACGTGGGGGAAGTCCGACGAGAACAGGCAGATGTCGGGTCCTGAGTTCTCGATGATCCAGCCGGTCGGTTCGGTGGGGTACGGAGTGACCCGGACCTGACGGTGGATGTATTCGGCCGGCCGGAGGGAGAGCTTCTTGAGCCGCTCCTCGTGGCGATCGAACGCGTCCATGGCTGCTTCCAACTGGCGCAGGAACGACGGCACCCAGACGGCGCCCAGTTCGATGACGCCCATCCGCAGATCGGGGAAGCGCTCGAAGACGCCGTCGAAGACGAACATCGACAGCGCCTGCAAGGGGGCCGCGCTGATCGCCATGTAGGACACGGATCGGAAGTTCTCGCCGCCGCCGTGGAAGTCGGGCTCGATCGGCAGTCCGTTGTTGCGATGTTGTGGGGGCATGACCAGGTCGGGGGTGGCGACGTGCATCACCACCGGGATGCCCGCTTCCTGGGCCTGGGCCCACACCCGATCGAAGGCCACGTGGCTCTGGGCGTGCAGAGCCGGCATCCGGTTAGGGATGAGCAGTGCCGCAGCTCCCTCGGCGATGGCTTCGGTGGCGCACGGGGCAGCGAGATCGAGATCCTGGAGGGGAACGTAGGCCACCGGGAGCAGGCGTGGGTCGTCGGCACAGAACGCGATCTGGGCCCGGTTGGCGGCCGAGGCCACCTCGTAGGTCAGACTGGCAGGGGCCGTGTGCTCCATGTCCTCGAGGAGCGTGTTCGGCATCGACGGAAAGACCAACTGGCTGGCGAATCCCAAGTAGTCGAGCGCCTCACGACGATCGGAGCTGTCCCATGCACCGTGCGCCCGGTAGTTCTTGCGCTGCATCACCTCAGCTTGGGCCGAAGCCCGGAATTCGTCATCGCCTTGGAGTCCCCGACAGCGATCGATCTCGGCGAAGACCTTCTCGTCGTCTCCGATGGAGAAGTGTTCCCGGGCATAGTCGACCACTGCCTTGGAGCCGAAGTCGTCGAGCCATTCCGGGGGCTCCATGGTGTGAGCATCGGCGTCG
Organism: Actinomycetota bacterium; assembly: GCA_027730885.1. GTDB lineage: Bacteria > Actinomycetota > Acidimicrobiia > Acidimicrobiales > SZUA-35 > JAHECQ01. The sequence goes on from JAQCHM010000059.1 coordinate 8,611, forward strand.
TGGATGATGCGGTTCTCGGCGTAGGGCATTGCCTCACCGTAGTGAACCCGTCGCACGGCCGCCAAGGGCGCGTTGGGTCGATCGAACGCCGGCGCCCTACAGGCTGGGCTGCCAGCCCCCGGCCGGCTGGAAGGTTGCCGCGACGGGCAGGAGCTCCCGCCCGACGCGGTCGATGGTCTCGCGCAGCTCGGCCACGTCGCCCGAAGGGCAGACCAGCTTGGTGACGATCATCGAGTAGCCCTCGGCTGCGAAGGCCTCGAGATCGGAGAGGATCTGTTCGACGGTGCCGGTGCAGATCATCCGCTGTCCGTTGGCGCCGATGGCGTCGGCCTCGCTGGTCAGCTGCAGGGTCGCCGCGCCCATCATGGTGAACGTCGCGGGATCACGCCCCAGTTCGTCGAGAATGCGACGGATCTCGCCCTGGTGGGAGCGGTAGCGGGTGGGCTCGGCGTAGGGGTCGAGGAACAGCGGGTAGAAACCGTCGCAGCGCCGAGCCGCGCGCCGGGCACCCAGCGGCGACACGCCGCCGTAGATGATCGGCGGGCGCGGTCGTTGCACCGGCTTGGGATCCATCGAGATGTCGGAGAAGGCGTAGAACTCGCCGCTGAAGGAGACGACGTCGTCGCTCCAGCACCGCTTGTAGATCTCGATGCACTCCACCGTTCGGCGGCCCTTCTCGGCGGGATCGAGTCCGAGTGCGGCGAACTCCTCGGCCATCCACCCCTCGCCAACGCCCAGAAGTAGGCGCCCGTTGGACAGCACGTCGACGGTGGCGAACTGGCGGGCATCGTTGAGTGGGCCCCGGTAGGGCGAGACCAGCACGCTGGTGCCCAGCTTGAGGGTCGAGGTGACCGTGGCCACCGCGCCCATCACGACCGCCGCGTCGAGCAGGTCGTGGCGCGACTGGTAGGATCGCTTTCCGCTCGGGTTGGCCACATGGGCGCTGGTGGTCTCGATCGGCATGCACACGTGGTCAGGAAACCACATCGAATGGAACCCGGCCCGCTCGGCGTCGACGGCGACCGCTGCCGGTTGCAGGGTGACAGCCGGGGTGGACGCGGTCCGGTTGTGCTCGCCCTCGCGATAGCCGAGGCCGTGGGTATGGGCGTAGAGGCCGAGCTGCATCTAGGGCTCGCGACCGGGCAGGAATCGCTGATCGACCCAGCCCTGGTCGAACGGGGTGAAGAACGCCACGTCGATCTTCGTGCCCGAGATCATCCACTCCTGCCCGATGCGGGCGTAGCGGTCGGCGTAGGTGGCGGCCAGCCACATGGCCTGTACGCCATCGCGGCCCGCGTTGGTGCAGGGCTGGAACAGCAGCCAGTGGCCGGTGGCGCTGTCGCCGTCGACCTCGATGATGGGGTTCATCACCTGATGACGGGCAATGGTGACCCGAGCCGACGCCCCGGCGAAGTGCCGGTGAATGGCGTCGCGGCCCTCCGAGACGCCGAACGTCTTGCCGCCGTCCCACACGGCGTCCTCGGTGAACAATGCAGCCAGCCGGTCGGGGTCGTAGCCATCGTCACAGGCTTCGCAATAGCGCGCCTTCAGCTGTTTGATCGCCTCGATGTCTTCCAGACGACGGATTCGGGCCTCGAGATCGCTCATGCGGGCGATCGTAGATGCCGCCGTCCGCGCGCGCCATCGGCCGGAGTCAGGACTCCAGGGTCGATCGGATGGCTGCCAGGGTCGCGACCATGCCCTCGCCAACCGCCTGAGCCCGAGCAGCCAGCCGCTCCGCGTCCGCGGATGCCAGTGTGGGAGGGAGTTGTTCGACGTCCCAGATCTCGGTCAGGACCGTCGGGCTCGATCCGTTCATCCGATAGGTCCACCGCACATACGGTGACGTCGGTTCGCCGGTGACGAACTGGAACTCGGATCCCCGATCGGCTCGGGTGACCTGGGCCACCACGGACCACTTCCGATCGCCGAGCTGATTGTCTCCCTCGAAACGGTCCCCGACGGCTCCCGCTCCCCCGTCGAGCCACCGCCCGCCGCAGTTCTCGGGGCTCCACTCTCCCATGCGAGTCAGATCGGACACCGTGTCGTAGACCTGCTCGGCCGTGGCATCGATCTGGATCGATTTCTCGTGATACATACCCTCGACCGTCATCGGTCCTCCTCTGATCCGGCAGCCTGAACCGGCGAGACGCTACTGGTACTACCCACGACCGGTAAACATCGACGCTCGAGCCCGACAGCGCTATTCGTCGAAGCCGATGAAGTTGGCTACTTCCGCGGTCTCGACCCGGCGGGAAACCACCTCATTGGCCACGAACTCCTGGTTGGGCCAGCCCATGGCAACGCAGGTCATGATGACCTCGTCCTCCGGGATGTTGGCGTGCTCGCGCACCACCGAGGACTGCATGATCCCCTGCCCGTTGATGACGCACCCCAGGCCCTTGAAGGTGGCTGCCAGCACCAGGCCGTAGGTTGCAGCCCCGCAATCGAAGTGGGCAACGGTGTCGTCAGCCAGGGCGCTGTCCACGGTGACCACCACCGAGACCGGTGCGTCGAACTGGCGAAAGCCCCGCATCACCCAGTCCTGACGACGCTCCTTGTCGTCCCAGGCGATGCCCATGGCGTCGAACAGCTGGACGGCGATCTCCTTCTGCCGATCCCGGTGAACCCCTTGGTAGCCATGGGCGTTCATCTTGATCTCGCGATCCACCTTGGCGCCGGCCAGCATCCGCTCGGTGTTGCCCTCGCGGATGAGCTCCAAAGGGGCGCCGGTGATGGCGTGGAAGTGCCACGGCTGGGTGTTCATCGAAGACGGTGCTCGCTTGGCCAGCTCGATCACCTCGACCAGCAGCTCCTTCGAGACCGGTTCGTTGCGGAACCCACGAACGCTGCGGCGCGATCCAACCAGTTCTTCGAAATCCACGCTTCGGGCCTTCCCTTTCGTTCCCCCGCTCCACGGCGGCGGGCTGAGTGGCGCCGATGTTCACACGAAGCGAGAGGTCGCCGCAAGCCAGGTTGGCGACGGCAGTCGGCCCAGGGATAGGGTCCCGCGCT
>JAQCHM010000060.1 GCA_027730885.1 Actinomycetota bacterium
AACCTGACCGGCCTCGCCCCCGCCCTCGACGACCTCTGCGCCGACGCCCCCCGCCGGCGCCTCTCGCACCCCACCTTCCTTGCCGAAGCCCTCCAAATCGAGCTCGACATCCGCCACGAACGACGCCGCGCCCGCCGAGTCCACGAAGCCCGACTCCCCAGGATCAAGACCCTCGACAGCTTCGATCTCGACGCCAACCCGAACATCACCACGACCGTGATCGCGATGCTCCGAGACGGCACGTTCATCGACAACAACGAACCCGTCGTGCTGCTCGGCAACTCCGGCACCGGCAAAAGCCACCTCCTCATCGGGGCCTGCCTCGCAGCAGCCGAGAACGGTCGCCGCGCCCGCTACATCACCTGCGCGCAGCTCGCGAACGAACTCGCCGAAGCCAACGACGACCACAAGCTCTCACGCGTCGTTACCCGCTACGGCCTCCTCGCGATCGATGAACTCGGCTACGTCCGCCTCGACCAGCACTCCGCCGAGCTGCTCTTCCAGATCCTCACCGAACGAGAAGAACGCGCCGCCATCGCTGTCGCCTCCAACGCCCCGTTCAGCGAATGGTCCAAGACCTTCACCGACCCACGCCTCGCCGCCGCCGTCGTCGACCGCATCACCTACCGCGCCCACATCATCCAAACCGGCACCGACAGCTACCGACTCAACAACCGATAACATCCCCGCCAGGTGGGGCCAGATCAAGCCGTCGCCCCGGGGCCAAATCAAGCCGTCGAACTCACCGATACCAACTCCGGTAAGAGGCCGCGCGAGTAGGGGGTGACCATCCACCGGTCGGAGGGCTGGCTCGGTTTTCATACCGAGTGCGATCCGAACACGACCGACCGGGGAGGTCTCCTACATCATGCGCGCACTCGACCCTGACGTGGTGGACGCGGTGTACACCGCGATCGAACCGTCGTTGCCGGTTCCCGACGACGACCACCCGCTGGGTTGTCACAACCCGCGCATCTCGGACCGGGTGTGCTTCGAAGGGATCCTGACCCGACTGGTCGTGGGTTGTTCGTGGGAGACCGCCGAGCAACTGATCCGCTATGCCGCATCGGACACGACGCTGCGGGCCCGGAACAACGAATGGGTGGCTGCTGGCATCTTCGACGCGCTCGCCGATGAAGCGATCGCGGCCTACGACCGGATCATCGAACTCGACTTGTCGGAGTGCTCGATCGACGGCTCCCAGCACAAAGCACCGTGCGGAGGCCCAGGTACCGGCCCGAACCCGACCGACCGAGGCCGATCCGGATGGAAGTGGTCGCTGCTCGCTGACCGCAACGGCATCCCGATCGGATGGGCGACCGACGGCGCGAACCGTCATGACGTGATTCTGTTCGAACCCACCCTGGCCGCCGGACACCAGCGCGGACTGATCGTCGACATCGACACGTTGCACCTCGATCGCGGGTACGACAACGGACGCGTCCGCGGCCACGTCGCCGACTACCGCATCGACGATCTGGTCTGCGCGAAGAAGCGAACAGCGGCAACCGCCCACGGCAAGCTGCCCGTCCCGTTGGGGATGCGCTGGCCGATCGAACGCACCAACTCGTGGCTGTCGAACTACGGCCAACTCCGCCGCAACACCGACCGGCGCATCGAGCTCCGCCTGGCCCAACTCGCCCTCGCAATCGCCCTCATCATCACGATCAAACTGATCGACTGGCGCAACCGCTGGAGCCCTACTCACTGAGCCTCTAAGTCGACGGCGACTGCGTAGTCCGGATCAGCGACCTGCCTCTTAAGAGCCGGGAGAATCTCCCGGTAACAGCCTCGCAACCCCTTCCGTGGTGGAGGCAGTTGATCCCCGATCGCATCGTGCAGACCCTTCAGGTTCTGCGCCGGCACCTGCGGGAACAGATGGTGCTCGACATGCCACTGCATGTGGAAGTACAGGAAACTGATGATCGGGCCCGCAATAAAGCTGCGGCTGTTGAGCCGGTGGTCGAGCACGTTCATCGCCATGCCATCGTGCTGGGCGTGCCCGACCAACATCAAGAGCGTCGAGCCGTACCACATCGGGATCAAGATGAGCACGACCGGGATCCACGACCAGAACACCAGCGAGAGCACGATGCTCAAGACGTAGATCGCGACGTGCACCCGAGCCGCACGGATGATCCGCTTGTGTTCGGACTCCGGAGCGAGTTCGAGCACGACCGGCGTGAGACGTCCCAATGCATGCAGCGTCACCTCACGTTGGAAGTACCACAGCGCACGATGCGGAAGGAAGAACCCTCCGAAGGGCACGAACGACAAGAACCAGGCCGCGCGATCGACGGGTTTGGCGACGAAAATCTCATAGTCATACGGATCGTCCGTGAGCATCGTTCGGGAGTGGTGGTTGTAGTGACTCCAGCGATAGCGGTTGGCTTCCATTCCTGACATGAAGCCAGTGATGTGGGCGAACACCGTGTTGGCGCGAGGGGACCGAAAGAAGGTGCCGTGAGAGACCTCATGTTGCAGCGCAGCACCGCACAACGCCCAGAGGTTGCCGTAGATGAGGACAGGTACGAGCACCCACCACGAGCCTTGGAGGAGAAACCCGCCCGCGGTGGCAGCCGCCATCAACAGGGCGACCGCTGCCACGTGAATCGCTGGGCGGAGATTGGATCTCTGGGACAGTTCGCGAAGCGTCCTGCGGTCGATGTCCGGCAGGAACCAGGAACTGAGATCCATCTCGTTGATTGCAGTTTTTCTCATCACCCCTCTTCAGGGTCCGTCAACAGGACGGCTCGTTCCGGGCAGCCGGCCTCGGCTCGGCGTGCCTGTGCGATCTCGTCGGCACCGATGACCTCGGACTTCAGGACAGTGCCGAACCCGTCATCGCCGTAGCCGAAAATGTCTGGGGCAAGCGTGTAACAGCGTCCGTGACCGCTGCAGTTCGACGTATCGATTTCAACCCTCATGACGAAGTCCCCGAGACATCGAACGACAGCGGCAACCGCAGAGTCTGCCGCCGCTGGTTCGTGGCGACTTCCATCGTTTCGCTCTCGTCGACCCGGAAATTGGGGAGGCGATCGAGGAGTACGTCGAGGGCAACTCGGAGGGTCATCCGTGCGAGGTGAGAGCCGAGGCAGCGGTGCGGTCCGAATCCGAACGAGATGTGGCGGTTGACCTCGCGGTCGATGTCGATCTGCGGGTCGCCAAACTCCTTCGGATCGAGATTGGCAGCCGCCATGAAGATGGCGACTTGATCTCCGGCCTTGATGTCCACGCCCAGAACCTGCGTATCTTGGGATGCGAAACGCGCGAAACACGTGCCAGGGGTGTAATAGCGGAGGAATTCCTCGATCGCCGCGGGAATCAGCGAGCGGTCGGCGCAGAGGCGTGCGTATAGCTCCCGATCACCCGCCAGATGGAACATGGCTCCTGCGAGAGTGCTAGTCGTCGTGTCGAGGCCGGCGAAGATGAGCGTGTACAGGATCTGAGCCCGCTCGTCCATCGTGACGGGCTCACCCTCGGTGACCTCGAACGTAAGAATGGCGTCGATGATGTCGTCGACGGGTGGCTCATTGGAGCGTCGCTCGAGCAGCGCTCGAGCGTTCTGCAAAACACCGACGAAACCGGCCGGATCGAACTCCCGCGAACCATCTGGATTGACGATGCCGAACACCCCCAGATGGATGTTGTGTCGGAGTTCGGGGATGTCCTCCTCGGGAAAGTGAAGAATCTGACGGCTGATCAGCATTGCAGGAAAGGGCCCCGAGAAATCACCGACGAACTCGCAACGGCCGTCCGCTGCGAAGCCGTCGACGAGGCTGCTGGCGAGTTCCCTGGTGACGTCCTCCCACTGCCGGACCGCAGCCGGACCGAAGTACGGATTGAGCGCCACCCTCCATGCCCGGTGCCGCGGATCGTCCATCTCGATCGGGAGCATCTTCGGAATACCGTCGGGTCGATTGATGATGAAGCCGGGTCCACTCTGGAACGTCTCCGCGTCACGCATGACCGTGGTCACCGCTTCGTAGCTCATCATGGCCGTGTATCCGTCGCCCGCCGAGCTGTGGGCCACCGGGCACTTCGCGGCCAGCTCCCGAAGGATCTCGTAGTAGGACGCGTGGAACTCCGGATCGTCGAAGTCGAAGTCGTGCTCCCAGTCGCGCGATGTCACTGTCATGTTCGATCCCCCCTCGCTCGTATGAGCGTAATTGTTAACCATATGATAACAGGGCTGTGACGGATGTCAAGACAGGCTCAGCCCGCCACCAACGAGTCTGCGTGGTCGCGCTCCCGTTCAGGGTCTGCCATCAGCGCAGACTCGTGCTCCTCGAACCGAAGAGCGGCTCCGCTCGACTGAGCGCATCGTTCATCCGCTCGATTCGTTCGTCATCACGAGTGGCGGCGTCGTGTCGTTCGCCACGTCTTGTGTCCCAGGAGGCCGCCACGTCGACCGCGGGCTGCCGATGCAACAGGCCAGCGGCCTGGGCTGCGGCGCCGATCGCGACGAGTTCGACCACGCTGGGCACAATGATCGGTCGACCCGACAGTCGCCGGACCGTGTCCTGCCATGCCCGACCTTTCGCACCGCCACCGATCAGCAGCAACGGCGACGTTCCCAGGTCCGAGTCCTCGGTCACGAGTTCTGCAGCTTTCAGCAGGCTCAGGACGGCGCCCTCGTAGGCCGCTCCGAGAATCTGTGCGGGAGTCGTGTCATGGCGGAGCCCAGTGATTGTCGCCGAAGCGTGCGGCAGGTACGGAGTTCTCTCCCCGTCGAAGAACGGCATCACGGTGACGTCTCCCGGGTGGTCGACGTGGTTGCGGTCGACTCCGAAGAGCTCGGCGACGCGGTCGACTGCCTGCGTACAGTTGATCGTGCACGCGAGTGGCAGGTAATGGCCCGTCGCATCAGCGAGACCGACCACCAAGCCGCTCGGATCTGCAGTCGGGGTGGACTTCACTGTGTAGACCGTCCCCGACGTGCCGAGGCTGAGAACGGTCTCGCCCTCCGTGAGCCCGAGGCCAAGCGCCGCCGCTGGGTTGTCGCCGGTTCCGGCGGCGACCGGGATTCCCTCACGCAGACCGAGAAAGGCGGCGGCCTGAGCGGTCACCTGCCCTGCGCAGTCACCCGGCCCCAGGACCGTGGGGAGCATCGACGAGTCGATCTCGACGCGGGGATGCTGGAGGATCTCCTCCAGATAGGTGTCGGTGACGCTCGACCACCACCCGGTTGCTGAGACGTCACCACGGTCGGTGGTAGCGGCGCCCGTGAGTTTCTCGTTCAACCAGTCGTGGGGGAGCCGGACGGCACGCGTCCGTGCCGCAACTCCCGGCTCGTGATCGCGAATCCACATCCACGAGGTCACCGTGAAGGCCGCGAGTGGCACGCTGCCGATCAGCGTCGCAGCGTACTCGGCGCCACCCAGTGACTGGATCAGTTCCTCCGCTTGAGCTGCCGAGCGTACGTCGTTCCAGAGCACCGCCGGCCGGAGTGGCCGTCCCTCGTCGTCGGTGACGACCAGGCCGTGCTGTTGAGCGGCGACCGAGATCGCTGCCACATCTCGTGCGCGGCCGGTCTGGGCGAGGGCGATCTGGAGGGCCTCCCACCACTGTTCGGGGTCCGTCTCGCGTGCCCCGTCGGCACCCGTCACGCTGTGCTCGGCCCGACCCGTTGCGACCACGTCGCCCGACTCGGCGTCGACGATCAGGGCTTTCGTCGACTGGGTCGAACAATCGATTCCTGCTACCAGCGGCATCGGTGGCCTTTCGACGAGATGTTGGCGTAGGTCAGTCGTTTCGCCTCGACTGCGATTCAGCCGGTTGCACGGGGGATGACACCGTGCGGATCGATCACGTACTTCTTGCTCGCGCCGCCGTCGAACGCTGTGTAGCCGTCTGGCGCTTCGTCCAGGGAAATCGGCGTGGCGTTCACGGCCTGCGCGATCTGCACGCGTTCGCTGAGAATTGCCCGCATGAGGCCGTGGTTGTATCGCATCACCGGGCACTGCCCGGTTGAGATCGTGTGGGACTTGGCCCACCCGAGCCCGATCCGGATCGACAGACTCCCGACCTTGGCGGCCTCGTCGACACCGCCGGGATCCCCGGTCACGTAGAGGCCCGGGACACCGAGCCGACCTGCGGCACGCGTCACCTCCATGATCGAGTTGAGGACTGTTGCAGGGGCCTCACGATCGGCATCGGGGCCATGTCCACGGGCCTCGAAACCGACCGCATCGACCGCAGCGTCCACTTCGGGCTCGCCGAGAATCGCCTCGATCTGATCGGTCAGGCTGGCATCCAGGCTCAGATCGACCGTTTCACATCCGAAGCTGCGTGCCTGGTCGAGCCGCTCGCGATTCATGTCGCCGACGATCACGACCGAAGCCCCCAAGAACTGGGCCGAATGGGCGGCAGCGAGTCCCACCGGGCCAGCGCCGGCGACGTAGACCGTCGAACCGGACGTCACCCCTGCGGTGAAGGCGCCGTGGTATCCGGTGGGAAAGATGTCCGACAGCATCGTGAGATCGAGCAGACGCTCCATGGCCTGCTCCCGATCGGGAAAGACCAGTAGGTTCCAATCGGCGTACGGAACCATCACGTACTCAGCTTGGCCCCCGACCCAACCACCCATGTCGACATACCCGTATGCGGACCCGGGACGATCCGGGTTCACGTTGAGACATACTCCTGTGTGGCCTTGCTTGCAGTTGCGGCATCTGCCGCAGGCAATGTTGAAGGGAACCGAACAGACGTCGCCGAGTTTGACGAATTCGACGTCGCCTCCGAGCTCGACGACCTCTCCGAGGATCTCGTGACCCAGGACAAGTCCGGGCGGCGCTGTGGTACGCCCACGCACCATGTGCTGGTCCGATCCACAGATGTTCGTCGAAAGGACCTTGAGGATGACGCCGTGCTGACAGGTCCGACCCACGTTCGCGGGATGGACACCCGGACCGTCCATGATCACTAGCTGCGGGTCGGGGATCTCGCTGACCTCGACGGTTCCTGGGCCCTGATAAACGACGCCGCGATTCGCCATGGTGATCTCCTCTGGGTCCGCATCCGACCCGCTCGCACTTTGCTCGAATGAGCACAGGCTTCACTCGCATGATACAGAGGGGCACTCGGGGATGTCAAGTGGGCCCGGCATTCGTTTGGTTCAGTCCTCATGCCACTGATAGTCTCGCTCAGGTGAGCGACCGGATGACTAGCGATGTGCCAAACAAGGCAGACGTGACGACTCCCGTCGGACCCGACCGTGGAACCCGCGTGCTCGAGCCGGTCCGGTCGCTGCAACTGGCATTCCTGGCTCGTCGGTATTACGTCGACGGGAAGAGCAAGGTTGAGATCGCCGAGGAAACCGGCATCTCGCGCTTTCGGATCGCACGCCTTCTCGATGAAGCGAAGGAGGCGGGAATCGTCACGATCAGCATCGCGAATCCCACCCTCATCGATACCGAACGATCTCTGGCGATCTCGGAGCGATATGGGCTGACGCAAGCGTTGGTTGCGACGAGCGCCGACTTTTCCGAGGCCAGCGCAAGGTCAGCCGCTGCGGCGCTCGGTGCTGCGCTGCTCGCGGAGACTCTGACAGAGGACGACGTCGTCGGTGTCGGCTGGGGGCGAACGCTGTTCGAACTGATGTCACACCTCGGGGAGCTCGCCCCTTGCAGCGCTGTGCAGGTGGTGGGAGGAATGCCGGACGTCGAGCTGTGGATGAACTCTGTCGACCTGGTCCGCCGATTCGCAGCGCACACCGGCGGTCAGATGACGACCTTTCTCTTGCCGTATCTGACCAGCGACGAAGCAACAGCGGCATCGCTGCGCCGCGACGCCGGGTTCCGGCGAGCCGTCGGATGCTTCTCATCGTTGACGGTGCTGGTTGCTGCGATCGGATCCTGGGATCCCCCGAAGTCCGGGCTCTTCGATTTGCTGACCGAAGACGAACGCTCCGAGATCATCAAGGCGGGCGTCGTTGCGGACATGTTCGGAACCCTGGTCGACGCGGACGGACAGATTGTTTCGACCGGCTTGGAGCGGCGGTGCATCGGGATTACTCCTTCGGAAATCGCGAACGTCCCGTCGGTGGTCGCCATTTCGTCGGGCGTCGACAAGGCGCACGCCATCAAGGCGGTGCTCAAGTCTGGTCTGGTCCATTCACTGGTGACCGATCTCGGCGCCGCCGATCTCCTGCTCGAGTGAGCACCGCGCCACCGCTCGCGCTGCTGCCGTTCGGACCTCCTTCGCTGCATTCGGGGCCGAGGGTCGCCTGGGCTCCTATCAGGCATAAACGTTGAAGTTCTCGTTTCGTACGAACCCGGTCAAGTTGAGGTTCGCTCGCCGAGCCGATGTGACAGCGAGCGAGGTGGGTGCGCTGACCGCCAGCAACGTGCTGAAGCCGGCCGCCCAGGCCTTCTGTACCATTTCGACGCTTGCCCGACCGCTCACAAAGAGCCCGAGGTCGTTCGCTGGCAGGCATCGATCGAGCAGCATGGCGCCGACCACTTTGTCGACGGCATTGTGCCGACCGACATCCTCACGCACGAGGCGGACCGCGCCCCGTCGGTCGAAGACCGCGGCGCCGTGAGCGGCGCCGGTTGCGGCGAAGACTGCCTGCTCATGCGCAACCGCCCCTGGGACACTGGCGAGGACCTCGGCGTCGATCGGTGGTCGACGAACGAGTGGCTCGAGTCGAGCACACATCGCTTCGATCATCTCGCTGCCGCACCAACCACAACTCGATGAGACCAAGCCGAGACGGGGGGCCGGTGACGGGGCCCTCCCGTCAGTCTCTACGGTGATTGCATTGAATCGGTTCGCCACGCCGACGTCGTCGCCGCAGAACCGAACGCCGCTGACCGATGCTTCATCGAGGAATCCCTCGGTGAAGCAGAAGCCGACGGCTAGTTCGAAGTCGTGGCCAGGAGTTCGCATCGTGGTGCCGACCAGGGCCCCGTCGAGACGGATCGACAATGGCTCCTCCACGATCAACTGGTCTTCGATCGCCTGCATCTCGTGCAGTCCGCCGGCAGCGCGATGGCGCAGGACAGTCTCAGGTCGCGTCTGTCGACGTCCCACGTCGGCCCACCTCGATCGTTCCGCGATTGGCCGGTGCAGCGGTGTCGATGCAAGCAGTTCGGGCCGCGCTGGTTATCCCGCCACGGCGAGCGCCACCGCGGTCTGACCCAGCCATGTCGTCATGAGGTACTGGCATCGGGTCTCAGCGCTACCCATTGAGGAGGACGGCACGCTCTGGGTCGAACTTCAATGGGAGGCGAAGGATCTGTCGCCGTTGATTGGTGGCCGACTCCATCGGCTCGCTGTCGTCGACCTGGAAGTTCGGCAGGCGGTCCAGGAGCACATCGAGCGCGACGCGAATGCTCATGCGTGCGAGGTGAGATCCCAAGCATCGATGTGGACCGAATCCGAAGGAGAGATGCCGATTCGATTCGCGATCCAGATCGAATTCTCCGTTTCCGAACTCCTCCGGGTCGACGTTCGCTCCGGCGAGGAAGAGGGCGATCTGATCACCCTGCTTGACATCAACGCCTTCGATTTGGCTGTCGCGCGAAGCGAATCGGCCCACGCAGGTGACCGGATGGAACAACCTTATGAACTCCTCGACGGCTGCCGGGAGCAGCGAACGATCATCGCGAAGGCGCTCGTACACCTCCGGCTCGCCAGCCATGAAGTGCATCGCTGCGGCGAGTGTGCTGGTCGTAGTGTCGAGGCCGGCAAAGATCAGCGTGTACAGGATGTGAGCGCGTTCGTCCATCGTGACGGGTTCGCCGTCCTCGATCTCGACGCCGAGCAAGGCTCCGATGATGTCGTCTACAGGCGGTTCGTTCCGGCGCCGTTCGAGGAATGCACGTGCATTCTCGAGGACGCCGACGAAACCGGCGGGGTCGAACGCACGTGAACCGTCCGGGTTCTCGATTCCGAAGACACCGATGTTGATGTTGTGGCGGAGTTCGGGGATGCTCTCCTCGGGAAAGTGAAGAATCTGGCGGCTGATCAACGACGCAGGGAACGGCCCGGAGAAGTCGGCGACGAACTCGCAACGGCCCGACGCCGCGAACTCGTCGATCAGGCTGTTCGCAAGTTCACGCGTTACGTCTTCCCACTGCCGGACTTCGCCCGGACCGAAGTAGGGATTGACCGCCACGCGCCAGGCCCGGTGCCGTGGGTCTCCATTTCGATCGGGATCATTGGAGGGATGCCGTCAGGGCGGTTGATGATGAACCCTGGTCCACTCTGGAAGGTTTCGGTGTTCCGGGCGACTTCTGTGACGGCCTTGTAGCTCATCACCGCCCAGTAGCCCTCGCCGGCCGAACTACGAGCAACCGGACATTTCGTCGCGAGGTTCCGCAGGATGTCGTTGTAGGACGCGTGGAACTCGGGGTCGTCGAAGTCGTTCTGCCAATCGCGTGATGAAATCGTCATGAGGCGCTCCTTCAGGAATGCTCATATGTGCGTTGTATACAATCATTTGATCACGGTAGCTGGATCCGCCCGCCTCGTCAAGTACAGTCACTTCGTCGGGCATCACCCCATGTCCCGACTGACGGCCGAGTCGGGTTCCGGCACGAGTGCCCGTTCGCTCGCGGTGACGTCACGGTCGTGACGACAGTTCGTGCCACAGCTGTCTGATTCTGGATGTCGTCCACGAGCGGACGTCATGTAGATCGATGACCGCACTCTCAACGTAAGGAAGTGTCTGCATGTACGGCGTGGGCCCGTACTCGGGATCGAACGTCACCCGGTCGCCACGCTCGGCGCGAACGTCGAGGTAGCGGCTCCAGCACGACTCGTGCCACTCGACAGTCACAGCGTGTTCAGGAGCACGCGGGTCGTTCACTTGTGGACCTTCGGCATAGCCGACTCGACAGTGAGCGTGGATTGATCGGTCGATGCACGACTCGACGAGTTCGCTCACGTCGACGGGGAGCCGCTCGCAGACGTTCACCCAATGGCTCAAGTCGATGACGGTCTTCAGGTCGGGGAGTTCCGTGCGGATGTCCCTCCACGTGAACGGGCTGTACAGGACCCGCAGGCGATGGGTCTCGTGGCCAACCGGCACGCCATGCGACGCCTCAATCTCGAGCGCACGTTCGAACATCGCAACAGCCTGTGGCAGCAGCATCGAGTCGGCCCCGGTGTGCGACGTGACCTGTCTGGCACCGAGTGCAAGGCCTTCCTCGTACTGGCGCGCAAAGGTGTCCTCGTGGGTTGCGCCGGGCTCGATGTCGATCCCCCAGATCGAACCGAACTCCGGTCCGTAGGTTGCGACCAACGGGAGATACTCGAGGTCAAGTTCTTCCAAGAGGTGGGGAAACTCCGCCACTTCGCTGTGCGTGATCCATCCAAGGCGTACCAGCATCGAAGGCACCGGCGTCTCCACGCCGTGATAGCCGCGGGCCTTGATCCCCTCGAGCTGGTCCCGCAGGGAGCCGGTCAGGCCCCACGTCGTCTCGAAAGCCAACAGTTCGGTCACACGTCCACTCACTGACCAACGAGCCGTGTGCGCTGCGGTTCCGATCCCGCTCCGTCCCCTCCGAGGT
>JAQCHM010000061.1 GCA_027730885.1 Actinomycetota bacterium
CCTGCTCACCGACGAGATTGCGAGCCGGTCCACGGCCGACGCCGTCGCAGCGTTCGCGTCCCACGACGTCCCCGCGGGTCGAGTGCTCGGTCGCGACGAGGTCGCCGGCCATCCCCAGGCGGTCGCCCGGGACTCGGTGCGAACCGTCGACGCGCCCCACATCGGCGCCGTCCAGGTCCCGCGCCCCGCCTGGCGGTTCGGCACCACGCCCCCGCTGTTCCCTACCGACGCGCCAGAATTGGGTCGGGACACACGCGCCATCCTCACCGACCTGGGCTACGACGAGGCCGCCATCGATCGACTCGTTGCGCTCGACGTCATCAAGACCGACGCAGCGGCCGGCAGCGGCTGAGTCAGGCCGGCCGGTTCGCTCGATCCGCCCGGAGCCCTGCACCATGATGTCCGTCCAGACGGCCACGTCATCCCCACCCACGATCGGACGGTCACTCATGACTCGCATCGGCATCCTCTTCAACACCGATCGGATGATCGGCTCCGACTTCCTCGACTATGCCCGCCGGGTCGAGGCCGCCGGCATCGAGTCGGTGTGGTTGGCCGAACTGTTCGGGCGCGAGCCCTTCGCCGCGTCCGGCGCGCTGCTCGGCGTCACCACGACGCTGAAAGTCGGGACCGCGATCGCCAACACGTACGTGCGCGACGCAACCGCGGCGGCTGCCGCGTCAGCCACCCTGGCCGAGATCAGCGGCAACCGCTTCGAACTCGGCCTCGGTGTCTCGAACCGGGGCCTCAACCAACTGCGGGGCCACACATGGACACCGCCGGCGCCCCGGCTCGAGGCCTACGTCCAAGCGGTCCGCGCCGCCCGGCTGACCCTTCCCAAGGAAGCCACGATCACCTATCCCATTCAGGTCGCTGCCCACGGGCCGAAGATGCTCGAGGTGGCCGCGGCCAACGCCGACGGAGTGTTCACCTACGTGATGAACGTCGATCACACGACTCGGACTCGGGCGACGCTCCCTGATTCGGTTGGGCTTACGCCCATGACCATGTGCCTCCTCTGTCCCGAACCTGACAGGGCCCGAGAGTTGTGCCGCAAGGCACTGGGGATGTACATGGGACTCGACTACTACCACCGTGCCTGGCGAAAGCTCGGGTTCACCGACGACGACTTCACCGACGGAGGCAGCGACCGCTTGGTCGACGCCATCGTCGCCTGGGGTTCGATCGACGACATCAAGTCCCGACTCGCAGACCAGACCACGGCCGGCGCAGAGCGAGTCGTCGTGGTTCCCCTCAACCCGGTCAGCGGCCTCCAACCCGACTGGACCGTTGTCGAACAACTCGTCGACTGATTCCGGCAGATCTCTCCGTCGCGGGACAGCTCAGTCGAGGACGGGAACCGACTTCATCGCCTCGGCAATCTCGGCGTCGGACAGGTCGTAGTCCACCAACTCGCCGGCGAAGTGGGCCTGGTACGCGGCCATGTCGAGATGACCGTGGCCGCAGAGAGCCGTGAGGATCACCTTCTCCTCACCGGACTCTTTGCACGCCATCGCCTCGCGGATCGCGGCAGCCAGAGCGTGCGTGGGCTCGGGCGCCGGCACGATGCCCTCGCACCGGGCAAACTGCACCGCCGCGTCGAAACACTCGGTCTGCGGAAGCGCGATTGCTTCAACCAGGCCGAGCTCGTAGATGTGCGACACCAGCGGCGCCATCCCGTGGTATCGCAACCCGCCGGCGTGAATCGGGTCGGGGATGAAGTTGTGGCCCAACGTATGCATCTTCACCAGCGGGGTTACCCCGGCGCTGTCGCCGAAGTCGTAGCGGTACTCGCCCTTGGTGAGCGTGGGGCACGCGGCCGGCTCGACGCAACGAATGGTCGGGTTCATCCGACCGGCCATCTTCTCCCGAAGGAAGGGGAATGCCAGGCCACCGAAGTTGGATCCGCCACCGGTACAACCGACAAGGACGTCGGGGGTTTCGCCGACCATGGCCAGCTGCAACAACGCCTCCTCGCCGATGATGGTCTGGTGCATCAGCACATGGTTGAGCACGCTGCCCAACGCGTAGCGAGTGTTTGGATCCTCAACGGCCATCATCACCGCCTCGGAGATGGCGATGCCCAACGAACCGGGATGGTCGGGATTCTCGGCCAGCAACGACCGCCCGTACTCGGTGACCTCGGACGGGCTCGAATGCACCGTGGCCCCCCAGATCTCCATCATCGCCTTGCGATAGGGCTTCTGACGGTACGAGGCCGCGACCTGCCACACCTCGCACTCCATCCCGTACTGGGCGGTGGCGAAGGCGAGGGACGAACCCCACTGGCCGGCCCCGGTCTCGGTGGTGAGCTTGGTGATGCCCTCTTTGTGGTTGTAGTACGCCTGGGGCACCGACGTGTTCGGCTTGTGCGATCCCGCCGGGCTCACGCCTTCGTACTTGTAGAAGATCTTGGCCGGCGTACCCAGCAGCTTCTCGAGGCGCCGAGCCCGGAACAGCGGGCTGGGCCGCCACAACCGGTAGACGTCGAGCACCTCACCGGGGATGTCGATGTAGCTCTCGGTCGACACCTCCTGGAGGATGATGGCCATCGGGAACAGCGGAGCGAGATCGGCGGGACCGATGGGTTCCCTGGTGCCGGGGTGCAGCGGAGGCGGCGGCGGCACGGGCAGATCGGGAACGATGTTGTACCATCGCGTGGGCATCTCGCTCTCGGGCAGAATGACCTTGGTGTAGGTGTCGTTGTCGTAGTAGCCCACGGCGGGTGGCTCCCTTCGGTTGGGTCGGGATGATACATCGTCCCGACGTTCTCCCGCCGAATCGGGGCTCAGTTGTTGTAGGCCGTCTCGGCGTGCTGGGTGGTGTCCAAGCCTTCGCGTTCCTGGTCGACCTCGACCCGCAGACCGATGGTCAGATCGAGCACCTTGACCAACCCATAGGTCACGACGAAGGAGAAGACGCCGACCACGACATTGGCCAAGATCTGCTCGCCGAGCAATCCGGCCCCGCCGCCCTCGATCAAGCCGGCAGCGAACTCGCCGCCGAGGGACTCCGGGCTGGCGAACACGCCGATGAGCACGCCACCGATGAGGCCACCGGCAAGGTGCACGCCGACGACATCGAGGGCGTCGTCGAACTTGAATCGGAACTTCAGACGAACGGCCAGGGCACACAGCGCTCCGGCGATCAGGCCGACGGCCAGCGCCCCGGCGACGCCCATGAACCCGGCGCCCGGCGTGATCCCCACCAGACCGGCCACGATGCCCGACGCCGCTCCGAGTGATGTGGCGTGACCGTCGCGGATCTTCTCGACCGCCAACCACGACAACATGGCGGCAGCACCGGCGATGAAGGTGTTCGCGAACGCCTGGATGGCGACGTTGTTGGCCGCGAAGGCAGACCCGGCGTTGAAACCGAACCAACCGAACCACAGGATGCCGGCACCGATCATGGTGAACGGAAGGTTGTGGGGAATCATCGGTTCGTCGGGCCAGCCGCGCCGACGTCCGAGGACCATGGCGAAGGCCAGAGAAGCCGAGCCGGCCGCAACGTGCACCACGGTTCCCCCCGCGAAGTCCAGGCTGCCCCGCGCGGCCAGCCACCCACTGCCGCCCTCCTTGAAGACCCAGGCCCAGGCCGGGGTGAAGACCAGCAACATCCAGAGCGGGACGAAGGCGATCCACGCCGAGAACTTCAAGCGGTCGGCGACCGCACCGGAGATCAGCGCGGGCGTGATACACGCGAAGGTCAGCGCGTAGAAGACATTCCTCAGGCGCTCGCCCCCGTCGTCCCCGATGACGTTGATGTCCTGGAGGAACACGAAGTCGAGTGTTCCGATCCAGCCGTTGTCCGTGCCAGTCGAGGACAGGGTGTAGCCGATGACCACCCAGAAGATCGGCACGATGCCCAGGCAGATCATGTTCATCATCAACATGTTCAACATGTTCTTTGAGCGGGACATACCGCCGTAGAAGAGGGCGAGGCCAGGAACCATGAAGAGCACGAGCGCGGCGGACACGATGATCCACGCGTTGTTACCAGCAGCGGTATCCATCGGAGGGAACCTTTCAGGGGGACGTCAGGACTCCGACAGTGTCCAGTCAGCTTGAGTCCGGGTCGTTTCCCGATTGTTTCGACTGTGTGAACTCGGCGCCCGGTACGCCGTCCCATCGGTTCGCCGTACGCTCTGGGCATGAACGACGTGCACCAGCTCCTGCGCTCACACCGATCCATTCGCAAGTTCACCGACGAGACGCTGACGGACGAAACGGTCGCTGAGATCGTGAAGAGCGGGCTCTGCGCAGCGACCTCGAGCAATCTGCAGGCGACCACGGTGATCCGAGTGAGGAATCCCGAGGTCCGCGCCCGCATCGCCGAGCTGACAGGCGGACAGCGCTACATCGAGACCGCTGGAGCGTTCCTCGTCTGGTGCGCCGACATGCACCGCACCCGTCGGGCCGCCGAGATGGCCGGTGGGACGATGACCTCGGGCATGACCGAGCAGTTCATGATCGCCACCATCGACGTTGCTCTGGCCGCGCAGAACGCGGTGGTCGCGGCCGAGTCGATGGGTCTGGGGATCTGCTACATCGGCGCAGTCCGGAACGATCCGCAAACGGTCAGCGACCTGCTCGAGCTGCCGCGCGACGTCTACCCGGTCTTCGGTCTGTGCCTCGGCGTGCCCGATCAGGATCCCGAAGTGAAGCCTCGGCTCCCGGTCGAGGTCGTCCTGAAGGAGGACGTCTACTCCTTCGAACAGGAGGCCCGCCAGATCGCCGACTACGACGAGACCATGCGGGCGTACTACCGGGCCCGGACCGGCGGGAACAAGCAGAGCTGCTGGACCGAGGAGATCGCGAGCCTCGTCGATGGCGAGCGCCGACCCCACATGCGACAGTTCCTGGCCGACCGCGGTTTCGAGATGCGATGAGCGCGCGAACGCGCTTGGCCGCGCTCCCGAGCGCCGGTCTCGGCACCTGGCCGACGCCGCTCCAACGTCTTGATCGGTTCAGCGAGGATGTCGGCGCCGAGATATGGATCAAACGCGACGACATCCAAGGCGTGGCCCTGGCGGGCAACAAGATCCGAAAGTTCGAGGTGGTCCTGGGCCAGGCCATCGCCGATGGTTACGACACCCTGGTCACGACGGGGGCACGACAATCGAACTCGGCCAGGACCGGCGCAGCGGCCGCGGCCGCCCTCGGGCTCGATTGCGTGTTGGTGCTCTCCGGAACCGAGCCCGCGGAGGCCAGCGCCAACCTGCTGCTCGACCACTTGCTCGGAGCCGAGGTGCGCTTTGCCGGCAACGTGTCCTGGACCGAGCTCAACGACCTGGTCGACGAGGTGGTTGCCGAAAGGAACGCAGCGGGCTCTCGCGCCTTCGCCGCCCCCGTTGGCTGCTCCTCCCCGCTCGGCTCGCTCGGCTTCGCCCGGGCGTTCGACGAGATCGACCGACAGTTGACCGAGCTCGACCTGCACGCCGAGGCGATCGTGCACGCATCGACGTCCGGGGGCACCCATGCCGGACTGTTGGTGGGTCGACAGGTCTGCGACCGCAGCACTCGCCTCGTTGCTGTCGACGTCGGCCGCATCTCCAACCGCCCGGCTCGGACGCTGGCCAAGATGGCCGCGGCCTCGGCTGAACTCATCGGCCTCACCCTCGACCTCGACCCGGCCTCTGTGGAGGTGGTCGAGGACCAGCTCGGACCGGGCTACGCCGTTCCCACCGAGGCCGGCAATGCCGCCATCCGACGGTTGGCTCGCACCGAGGCCATCCTGGTCGACCCCGTCTACTCGGCCAAAGGGCTGGCGGGCCTCATCGCCATGATCGAACGGGGTGAAGTCTCCGGTCCGGTCGTCTTCTGGCACACCGGCGGCTATCACGCCCTCTTTGACCCCGAACTTGCCCTCAGCTCGTCCGGAAGCAGCTGACCTACTCCCCCGGCCCTCAACGCCGCGAGGCAAGCGCGGCTCTCGCAAGCTCCAGATCGTCGGGGTTGGTGATACCGATCCATTGCTCGGTCGACGACGTGACCTCGACCTCGATCCGGCCATCGGCCATCAGCTCGGCGACCACCGTCGGCAACTGACACTCGGCCTGGGGGTCCTCGGACCGAGCCGCGAAGAACGCCTGCCAACGCTCGGCGAAATCATCGAGCACCGAGTGGTGGAACGTCCAGATGTTCATGGAAGCCGGTGTGTCATCGGCGACCTGCACCCCGCCGGCCCACAGGGTCCCGTCGGCCCGACGCTCGCATTCCTCGGTCTCGACGATGCCCACCAGTCGACCATCGTCGACCGCGCAGATGCCACGGGTGACCGATCCGGAAGGCGGCACGGTGTTGCCGAGATTGAACGCGATGTTGGTGGCGCGACCGGGGGCCGCGTCCACCAGGTCGGCGGCGGCGCGGGCGAAGGAGCCGGCTCCGTAGTAGTCGTCGGCGTTGATGACGGCAAAGGGCCGGTCGAGGGCGACCGCGGCGGACAGGATCGCGTGCAGCGTGCCCCACGGTTTGGCCCTGGCCGGACCGAGGTCGTCCTGGCGCACGAACCGGAAATCGACCTCGGGTCCGTGCACCGCGGCGAGATGCGATCGGACGTCGGCCTCGATGTCGGAGCGGACGATGAGCACCGTCGGGCCGAAGCCCGCGGCCTGCGCATCTCGTATCGAATAATCGAGGATCGCTTCACCCGAAGGCCCGACGATGGCAAGCTGCTTCACTCCGCCGAAACGACTTCCCAAACCGGCGGCCATGATGAGCAGAGATGGAGCCTGAGTCACCCGCCCAAGCTAGCCCCGAGGACCGCCCGATCGGCCGAGACGCCGGACTCCTCGCGCTTGCGATCGTGGCGGTCTCCTTCGGCGCCATCTTGGCCCGCTGGACCGTCGCTCCGGCCCTCACCATCGCATTCTGGCGAACCTTCGGCGGCGGGTTGCTCCTGCTTCCCGGATCGTTCAGGACCACCGCTCCGACGACACTGTGGACCAGAGCCAATCGGTTCTGGACGACCGTCGGCGGTGCAGCGCTCGCTCTGCACTTCTGGTCCTGGCTCGAGTCGCTGAACCACACGTCGGTCGCCGTCTCTGTCACGCTGGTCACTACCACGCCCCTGTTCGTGGCGGTGTCCGACCGGATCATGGGCCGCCGACTGAGCCGCCGATCACAGCTGGCACTTCTCGTCGCCCTGGCCGGAGCGGTGCTCCTCGGGAGCAGCGCAGAGGCGGGCGACGCGGCCGGAACTGCGGGTCGCCTCGATCCCAACCCGGTCCTCGGCGCGGTGTTGGCCATCGTGGGGGCCGCGGCCATGGCCATCTACCTCATGGCGGGAGCGAAGTTGCGGCAGAGCCCGGCCGCACCGGCGTCGACCGCCCCGATCTTCCTGATCGCCGGGGCCGCCCTGTTCGCCGGCGCACTGGCTGCCGGAGTGAACGTCTTCGATCTTCGGTCACTCGACTGGGTGATCGTGGGAGCCATGATCCTCGGACCCCAACTCGGCGGGCACGCCGTGCTGAACCACGTCGTGGGCCGCTTGGGTGCGATGACAGTGTCGCTTGCGCTGCTCGCCGAGCCGGTCGTCTCGACGCTGCTGGCCTGGCTGCTCTTGGCCGAACGGCCGACCCTGCTGGCGGTGCTGGGCGGAGTCGTCGTTCTCGCCGGGCTGAGCCTTCGGTCGCTCGACAGCCGATCGACTCGTGATCAGAGGGTCAGTCGCGCCGCGGCGAGCACCTCGTAGAACGACATCGCCTCCTCGAAGACGGCCTGCGCTTTACGTCCGACCTCGGGCAAGGGAAGCGGCTCGACCTGGGCCGCAAAGCCGGTCGACGCCCACACGGCGTCGTACCAGTGCGGGGCCCACACACCATCGCTTTCACGGGGACCGGCCGGCCAGCGCAACATCCTGGGATCGAACGCCAGCCCGGCACGGTCGCACATCGCCCGAAGGTAAGCCTCCGGCCGAAGGAGGAAGTCATCGCTGTCGATCACCAGCGGCCGACCGAATCGCTGGAGCAACTCGACCTGCTGAGGCAGCCCGAGATCGGCCACGGTCACGAGACCTTCCCGCTTCCGGGTGTAGGACGCCAACACTCGAGCCGGGTGGCGAAGCAGGAGCACGTGGTGATCGATGGCATCGAGCCACGTTCGGTCCATGGTCAGCAGAAGGTGATGGGCCATGTGCTTCTGGTACGACACGGGCTCATCCTGTGGCGCGAGGCATGAAGCAATGGCGTCCCGCTGCTCGACGGGACCCGCGGCGACGATCTCGTCACGCATCGGATGATCGAGGCCCGTGGCCACCAAGTAGTGGGCATACAGCGGTTCGTCCAAGACCGTCGTGTCAGGCCGGTTCTCGAAGCTTCGCATGAGCGCTGTCGACAAGTTCCGAGGCCCGGACCAGACCGCGCGCCGGGTCACCGTTCGGTGGTTCGGTCGGGCGATGTTCACGCCACGCTCTCCTCGATCAGCTCCCCGTACCAGCGCTGGAGCTGCTCGACCATCGGACCTCGGGTCCAGGCATTCGCCGGCCGGTCGCCGATCACCCTCCCGTCGACTTCGCCGACCGACGCCACCCCCGCGAACGTCCCCGTCACGAACGCCTCGTCGGCGCCGTAGACATTGGACACGCTGAAGTTTCGTTCGCGAGCCGTCACACCGTGACGCTCGCACAGCCGTAGGACGTTGCGCCGGGTGATCCCGTCGAGGCAGTAGTCGCCGGTCGACGTCCAGACTTCTCCGTCGCGCACGATGAAGAAGTGGGTCGAGTTGCAGGTTGCCACGAATCCGTGCGGGTCGAGCATCAGCGCCTCATCGGCTCCCGCTTTCGCGGCCTGGATGCAGGCGGTGATGCAGTTCAGCTTGGAATGGGTGTTGAGCTTCGGGTCCTGCACGTCGGGGTAGCCGCAGCGTACGTGCACGGTGAAAAGTCGCAGGCCGCGGGTGAGGACCTCCGGGTTGGCTTCCTTGAACTCGGGAAAGATCACGATCGTCGGCGATGAGATGGTGAACCTCGGATCCTGATAAGGAGTCGATTTGATGCCGCGGCTGATCATCAGGCGGATGTGGACCCCTTCGGTCATGTCTCCGCCGGCGGCGGTGTTGGCCGCCAAGGTGTCGTACAGCATCGACGCCAGCTCCTCGCGTGGAAGACCGATGTCCATGTCGATCGCCTTTGCGCCCCGGTAGAGCCGTTTGAGGTGCTCATCGAGGAAGGCGATCTTCCCGTGGTGGACACGGAGCCCCTCCCACACACCGTCGCCCAGGATGAACCCGCTGTCGAACACCGACACCACGGCGCGATCCCTGGGCAGGAGATCGTCGTTGATCCTGATGAGGATCGTCTCGTTGCGGGGATCGGATACGTGCTCGTGCGTGCCGGTTGCCATGGTCGGATGCTAGAACTGCCTGCCTCATGAGACGACGGGACTTCCTCACGGCAGCAGCCGCTCTGGCCGCGGCCGCCTGCAGCCCGGATGACTCCCTCCCAACCCAAGGCGTCGGTTCGGGTTCGACAGGCCTCGGCACGACTGGGCCGGAACCGACGACCACCAGCTCAACCCTCACGTCGTCGACGGCGGCTGCGCCCGAGGCGACGGTGGCTCCTGTCGAGGAGCCGGCGATCGACCTGCCCGACGGCGTCTTCGCGCTCGGCATCGCCTCCGGAGACCCCGCGGCCGATTCCGTCGTCCTGTGGACCCGATTGATCGGCGATCTGCCTGACCTCGTTCCTCTCCTGTGGGAAGTGGCGTTCGACGAGGGCTTCCTCGGCTTGTCCGGAACCGGCATCGTCGACACCCTTGCCGACTTCGCTCATTCGGCCCATGTCGTCGTGGCCGGACTCCAGCCCGACCGTTGGTACTGGTACCGCTTCCGGGTCGGGGGGCAGGTCTCGCCCGTGGGCCGTACCCGCACCATGCCGGCGGCCGGTCAGTCCGGCAGCGGACTGCGCATCGGCCTCGGTTGCTGCCAGCGCAGGGACGGTGGTTACTGGACCGCGCACGACGACATCGCCGGGGCCGGTGTCGACCTCTTCGTCTGGCTCGGCGACTTCATCTACAGCGAGACCTCCTCCCAGCCGATCCCCGGCCGTGAACACCGCTCGAAGGACCCGGTGGATCTCGCGGGGTATCGGGCTCGGTACGCGGACTACCGCAGTGACCCTGCTCTCCAGACGTCGAGCGCCGCGCAACCCTGGGTGGTGACGTGGGACGACCACGAGGTGTTCAACGACTACACTAGTGCGACCATCGACCCCGGGAGACGGGCCGATGCCTATCAGGCGTGGTGGGAGCACCAGCCGACCCGCCTCGCAGCACCGGCCGACACCTTCGAGATACACCAGTTCATCGACCTCGGATCGCTCGGGCGGATCGTCGTCACCGACACCCGTCAGCACGCCGACGGCTCCACGCTGCTCGGTCAGACGCAACGGGACTGGCTGGCCGGCGCACTCGATCACACGGGTTCGTGGACGGTCATGGCCAGTTCGGTGCTGGTCGGAGGCCTCCTGGCACCCACGCAGCGGGAGCCGTTGTTGGCCTACACCTGGGACGGCTATCCGGAGGAGCGGGCCTGGCTGGCCGAGCAGCTCGCTCGTCACCCCAATCGGATCTGCGTCTCGGGCGACCTTCATGTCGCTGCCGCGCTCGAGGTCCGCGCCGACCCCGCGGACCGCTTGTTACCGGTGGTGGCGACCGAGTTCATCGCTCCGGCCATCAGCTCGTCGTTCCTCGATCGCTACGAGCCCTACCTCCCCCTCATTCCTCTCACCAACGCCCACATCGACTACATCGAAGCGGCCAACGGGTGGCTGCTGTTGGAGCTGACACCGGGCAAGACGACCGCCGAGTTCCGATTCGTCGCCGACGTCACGGTGCCGAGTCCGACGCTGCTCGCAGGACCGAGCTACGAGATCCTCAGCGGTGGAGCGATGGATCGGTCTGGGTGACCTTGGTTCGAACGGTGAACACGCTGTCACCGGCCAGGACGCCACCGCGGCCGAACAGCCGACCGTACTGCCAGTTGGACAAACCGAGTTCGGGGCGGCCGAGGGCGTACTGACCATCGACCCATCGGGTGAACCCGTCACCGACGAACGGGGCGTCGATGCTCGACCAGAACCTCCGCTGCGCCTCGACGTCGTCGGAGATCAACGAAGCCACGAAGCGAGGAGACTGCGCGTTGAACAGTGTCACCGCCTCGTCGACCGAGTCGACGAGGACCAAGGTGATCTCCGGCGACACCTCCCATTCCCACTCGGTGCCCAGCTCGTCTGCCGGCAGCAACTCGGCCTGCGACTCCTCGAAGGTTCCGTCGGCACGGACGATCGGCACGATCGTCTCGAACCAGGAGGAAGGCACCGCGTCCTCGCTCCCGCGGGCCACGTGGACCTTGACCACCGTCGAGCGCTCAGCGGCCGCGGCCTGGGCCCCGGCCAGCACGCGTGGTGCCAGGCGGCCGGCGTCGGAGCGGAGAATGCAGCAGGTGTTGAGCGTGTTGCAGACCTTCCGGTCGAGGGAGTGGTGGACCACCGCCTCGAGCCGTTCGGCATCACTGTCGGG
>JAQCHM010000062.1 GCA_027730885.1 Actinomycetota bacterium
GTTATTAAGGGTGTAACAGTTACCGGTTTCAAAAGAGGAAGCGCCGCCGATCTGGCCCGGGGGCGACCGCGACTGCCGACGGTCCGGATGACCCTGTTCCTGTTGCAGTACGGGATCAACGACAGCATCGAGATCCTGCTGGCGCCGATCTACTGGGCGCTTGCCGGGTTCGGCACCCGCCTCGGCCATCCGGAGTCGATCGCTCGTCATGAGCGGTTGCAGCGTTGGTCGGTCGATGTGCTGGCCCGTCGAGCCGAGGTCCTCCTGGGTCTCCGTCTCGAGATCGACCCGGCTTCGACGGCGGCGCTCACTCCGGGGCCGGTCATCGTGCTGTGTCGCCACGTCAACATCGTCGACGCCTCACTGCCGACGCTTCTCTACCAACGGCTGGGCTATCGCACCCGTGGCGTGATCATGGCCGAACTGCTGGCCGATCCCGGGTTCGACCTGATCTACGCAAGGACGGGGTCGGTGTTCATTCCGCGGGACAACGGCCCCGAGGCCATCGCCATGGTCCGAGGCATCGGTGAGAGCGTCGACTCCACCACCGCGGTTGTCATCTTCCCTGAAAGCCGTCTCTTTCGGCCCGACATCCTCGAACGAGCCATAGCCCGGCTTGCCGAGGAGAATCCCCAGCGAGCTCGTCGCCTGGCTCCCCTCCGGCGCTCTCTTCCCCCCCGACCCGGCGGGGTGCTCGCCCTTCTCGAATCCATCGAGGCCGACGTGGTCGTCATCACCCACCACGGACTCGAGCGGTTCGCTTCGTTCTCCGATCTTGCCAAAGCGGTTCCCTTGCGCGACCCCGTTCGGGTGACTGCGTGGAGGATTCCGCGCGAGGAGATTCCGGTTGGGGACACCGATCGCATCGCCTGGCTCGACGCCATCTGGCTGCAGGTCGACGAATCGATCACCGGGGGATCCGGGCAACGCTTCCTCGACAGCAACCCGGGCTGAGCGTCGGCACTCGCTCAACGAGGGCTCTTGACTGAGCGTGCGCAGCACTTCATCGGCGTCAACTCGACGGTGTCCTTCGACGACTCCCGCGAACCAGCGCTTCGAACTTCCGCATCGAGTTCGTGCTCACGCGGCCTCGGTGAGGAGACTGGCAGGGTGACTGCACCGCTCGGCCGACAACTGCGCATCGGGGGGACCGCGGTTCCCGTTGTTCTGCCGAAGCTGTCGGACGCGCGGCTGCATGTTGCGTCGGTGATCGTGTCGATTCACGTCCTGGGCCAGACCGTGCTGGGGTTCCGGGTGTCGGTGCCCCAGATCCTGTCGTCGATCCTGACCTGCGCGCTCATCGAGGTGGGTATCACGTTCGGCCAACGTCGGGCCTTGGTCTGACCGGCCAGCGCCATGCTGACCGGCAGCGGGGTCGGCCTCATCCTGCGAGATGTGGGAACCGTCGCCGGCGACCATTGGAGCTTCCGGCATTGGTGGCTGTTCTCGGCTGTTGCCGGCGGGTCGTTGCTCACGAAGTACCTGATTCGTTGGCGGGGCACCCACCTGTTCAATCCGTCGAACGTCGGGCTGGTGGTCGCCTTCCTGGCGTTGGGGAGCGACCGGATCGAACCGCTCGACTTCTGGTGGCGGCCGTTCGACCTTCCCATGCTCCTCGCCTACGCGATCATCGTCACCGGCGGGCTGCTCATCAACGATCGACTCGATCTGCTGGAGCTGGCCGGCGCGTTCTGGGGCGGCCTCGTTGTTCTGCTGGGCAGCCTCAGCCTGGCCGGCCACTGCATCGTCACCGCCTGGTCCCTCACTCCTGTGTGCGACCTGCGGTTCTGGCGGGTGGTCGTGACGTCGCCCGAGACCCTCATTTTCATGTTCTTCATGGTCACCGATCCGAGAACGGTGCCGACCAGTCGCTGGGGCCGAGTCGCGTTCGGCGTCTCGGTCGCGGCGACGAGCTCGCTGCTCATGGCGGCCCAACGCACCGAGTTCGGCGCGAAGGTCGGCCTGCTGGGCGGCTTGGTGCTCGTGTGCGCGGCCCGCCCGTTGGTCGAGATCCTTTCGACCCGAGTCATCGTGCCCGCCGGCCGACGCTCGGTCGTGCTTGCCGCGCTGGTTGCCTTGGTCCTCGCCCTCGGCGTTGCCGCGGCCGGGGTACCGGCCCGGACACCCGACGCGCCGGTCGCGACCGCGGAGCTGCCCGATGCGCGGGCCATCGTCAGCGACGTCGACCTTTCACGGATCCCGCCGATCACCGCTGACGCGGAGGTTTCGGTCTTCGGCGAGGACCTCCCGGGGACGGGGTCGCGGTTGGTGGCGGTCGAGCTGCTGCGTAATCTCGACATCGAGGCCCGGGCGCTCCGAGACGGTGACCCTGAGCTCTTGCCGGCCGCCAACCACGGCAGCCGTCTGGTCGAGATGCGGAAGCTCATCGAGGAATAGGTCGGCGGGGAACGAAGCTCGACGGACTACCGGTTCGACTCGATGCATCTCACCGTGGTCCGCCCCGGTGGTCAGGCCGGAGCGCGCCTGGTACGTGCGAAACCGGGGGGTCAAGAACGCACTCGGCCAGCCCGTGGGTTACAAGGTGCTTCCCTACGCCAGTCCCATCCTGTTGGCTTCGGAGGGTTCGCCGGTGGCGGCTCGGGCCGCATTCGCCTCGCATCACCTCTGGGTGACTGCATACGACAGTGACGAAATGCGGGCAGCCGGGCCGTTCCCCAATCAGCACCCGGGCGGCGCTGGCCTACCTTCATACATCGCCAACGATCGAGACCTCGTCGACACTGACGTCGTGCTGTGGCTCACCTGCGGGACGAATCACGTTGCCAGGCCCGAAGATTGGCCAGTGATGCCAGCGGCGCGGACAGGCTTCATACTCGAGCCGGCCGGCTTCTTTGCTCGGAATCCCGCCCTCGACGTTCGCCCCCAAACCGACGTCAACCCGGGCGGTTCCTGCCATCTCTGAGGCAGCCGAGATCAAGCGCGGCGGCGTCAGCCTGCATCGACATGAATTCCGCGGTCGACGTCGTTGCCGACGACGTCGACGCGGCACCGATTCTTCAGGGGATGACCGCGGTGACCGCGCCGGTATCGGGCGTCATCTGGACCACGGACGTCGAGATCGGCAAAGCAGTAGCTGCCACGGACGCCGTCGCTATCGACGGGGCGATGAAGATGGAGACAGCCGTGAACTCGATTCAGAAACGATCCGACACCTCTTCGGACGTGGGCAGACATAAGTCCTGGTAAACGAGTCGGGATCCGCACAATGGCGGATCCCGGGAAACGTCTGCGTATGAAATTGTGGAGCTGGGGGGAATCGAACCCCCGTCCGCCGAGGAATCATCGCCCCTGATACGACCATTCCCGAGGTGTTGGCGTTAGAGCAGCCACCCAGCCGGGTCCGAGGGGTCTCTTACGAGGCCCGCACTCCCGGGTCTTTCCCCGATGTCAGCGGTCTTTGCCTTGCTGTCAGCAGTCTCTCCTGCAGTCCACCACTGCTTCTGTTGCCAGGCTGCAGTGATCAGGCCCCGCGTGACCTCACGGTTCGCAATTTCCCTCTTGCTACCTGATCAGATCAGGCGGCGAGAGCGAAGTCAGCCTTGTTGGCGCTTCTGATATGCCCCGATTAACGAGTCTGAGCAACTCGGGTCGCACGAACGAATCCTCGTCTCGACGTCGAAACCGGTCAGCCCCGAGGTGAGAAGAGAACGTGCATGCACGTTTCTCTTGTCAAGTAGCAGCTGGCGCACGCCAGCCCTCCAACTGTAGCGACCGGCAGTGACGTTGGGCCGGCGCGCCGGCGACGTGCGATGATGGCGCATGCACGATCTCGTCATTCGCAACGGTCTGGTCGTCGACGGAACGGGCACTGCGCCCGTTGAGGGCATCAGCATCGCCATCGACGGCGACCGCATCACCGCCGTCGGTCCCGACGTCGGCCCGGGCCGCAAGGAGATCGACGCCACCGGTCTGGTGGTCACCAATGCCACCCGCCACAACCAAAGGGTGTGGCGGGGGGACCTGGCAGACCTCGGCGCCGAGCCGGTGCCGTCGCCGTCGGTGCTGGTCATCGGGGCCGTGGCCCGGGACCGCCAGGTCGGCCGTTGGCTCGAGACCATCAGCCTCAACGCCTGAGGGGTGCGGGCGCCGGGGCTGGCCCGTCAGCGACGATTGCGGTCGGCCAACTCGCGTCGGGCGTCGCGATCGGCGTCACGCTTGGCGATCATCTGACGCTTGTCGACTGTCTTGCGACCCTTGCCGAGGCCCAGCTCCATCTTGGCCAGGCTGTCCTTGAAGTAGAGGGCCATCGGCACTAGGGTCAGACGATCCTGGTTGACCTTGGACGATAGGCGGTCGAGCTCGTAGCGGTGCAGGAGAAGCTTGCGCTTGCGGGTGGGGTCGGCCGAACCCTGCAGGCTGGCCCTGGTGTAGGCCGCGATGTTGAGTCCGACCAGCCACAACTCGCCGTTTTCGAACCGGGCGTAGGCGTCGTTCAGCTGGACCTTTGCCTCACGCAACGCCTTCACCTCGACGCCACGCAGCATGACCCCGGCCTCGAAGGTCTCGGTGATCTCGAAGTCGCGACGAGCGGTCTTGTTCGTCGCAATCATCTTCACGGCCATCCGATCGAGGCTAGCCACGATCGTGCGTTACGGGCAGGGGGTTTGCGGGCAAGGGGTTTCCGGGCAGGGCGCTCGCGGCCAGACGGTGATGATGCGGAGACCCCCGGCGTCGTACCGATCGCGAGCTCTGCTTAACTGGGATCCGTGCTCACGCTGAACCGCAGTACCTGGCTCGAGATCCTGGCCGAGGCGTGGAGGGTCTATCCGCTGGAGGCGTGTGGGCTGCTGCTCGGACCCGACGACGGCCCGGTCGACCGATTCGTCCCGATCGTCAACGAAGCCCAGTCCAGCCGGGTGTTCACTCTCAGCCCCATGGGTTACATGAAGGCCGAGCGCCTGGCCGACGACCTCGGCCTGCAGGTGGTCGGGGTCGTCCACTCGCATACCCACACATCGGCCTACCCGTCGCCGACCGATGTGGCCGAGGCGACCAAACCCCTCGTGCCGCCCACCTGGCATTGGGCCATCGTGTCGCTGGCCTGGGGGTACCCCGAGTTGCGCAGCTTCCGAGTGTCCGAATCGGGCAGTGCCGCTCTTCGGGGGGACGCGGTCGAGTTCGGAGTCGAGTTGGGAATGGACGAGGAACCGGTGCGGTTGAAAGACTAGAATTCCTACTGGAATAGTCAACAATCAGTCCGAGGTTTCCTTCGTGAGTATCACCGTGCGTCTCCCGACCGTGCTTCGCCCCCAGGCGAACGGCCAATCAACCGTCAAGGTCGAAGGCTCGAACGTCGGCGAGGTCGTCAACAGCCTGGTCGCGGCCTACCCCGGGCTCCAGTCGAACCTGCTCGACGATTCCGGCTCGGTCCGCAAGTTCGTCAACATCTACATCAACGACGAGGACATCCGCTTCCTCGACAAGCTGCAGACGCCGGTGAGCGAAGGTGACGAGGTCGCCATTCTCCCCGCGGTCGCCGGAGGCTGAACCGACCATGGCCGTCTACTCCTCGATCACCGAACTGATCGGCAACACGCCGATCATCGACGTCAGCCACCTGAGCCCGAACCCCGACGTTCGTATCCTGGCCAAACTCGAGGGACAGAATCCGGCCGGATCGGTCAAGGACCGTATCGCGCTGGCCATGATCGAGGCGGCCGAGGCCTCGGGCGAACTCGTTCCCGGGCGCACCATCATCGAGCCGTCGTCGGGGAACACCGGCATCGCGCTGGCCATGCTCGCGGGGCTGCGGGGCTACAAGATCAAGATCGTGCTGCCCGAGAACGTGACGCCCGAACGACGTCAGGTGCTCGAGGCGTTCGGGGCCGAGATCATCTCGTCGCCCGGTGCCGAAGGCTCCAACGGTGCGGTGCGGATGGCGCAGGCGTTGTCGGAGGCCAACCCCGAGTGGGTGTTCCTCTACCAGTACGGCAACGAGGCCAACCCGACGGCCCACTACGAGACCACCGGCCCCGAGATCCTGGCCGACGTCCCCGACATCACCCACTTCGTCGCCGGTCTGGGCACCAGCGGCACGCTGATGGGCGTCGGCACCTACCTCAAGGAAGCCAAGCCCGAGGTCAAGCTGTTCGCGGTCGAACCGCCAAGCGGTGAGCGGGTCGAGGGGCTTCGCAGCCTCGACGACGGCTACGTGCCCCCGGTGTTCGACAAGTGGGGCGGGCTCGACCTGCTCGACGGCAAGCGCATCGTGCGCCCGGCCGAGTCGATCGAATGGACCCGCCGCCTCATCACCGATTGCGGGATCTTCGCCGGCTTGTCTTCGGGGGCCGCGCTGGCCGGAGCGGTCAAGGTCGCAGCTCGTCATGATGCGGCCGTCGACGGGCCCGCGGTCATCGTGTTCGTGGTGTGCGACGGGGCGTGGAAGTACCTGTCGACCGGGGCGTACACCAGCCCCCTGGCCGACGTGGTAGAGAACCTGGGCGACACCATCTACTTCTGATTTCACCGAATCTCGCCGGTCAGGAGTTTTTTCGGCCGAGGGGTTGTGGTAACGAACGTCTGTTCGCTATGGTGCGGGTTCTCGGAAGTTCGCTTCCCCTTCGTAGTGAGACCGGCTTGGATGGGTCGGCTTGGTCGTGCGAGTTGGTGACGTGCGTACGGACGGACTCGATGCCCATGCCGGGGTGTTGCCGGACGATGTGGTCGAGCGTCTTCGTTCGGTCGATCCCGCTTCGCTCTCGGCCCACGGGCTGACGGCGGTGGCGCGGCGGGCTCGAAGCATCGAGCGGGCCGGAGCCGCGCTGGTCGCCACCGTCGGGGCCGAGGCCAACCGACGCAAGGAACAGGCCGACCGTGCCGCCAGCGAGGCGGCGCCCGGTGGAGAGCGAGAGTCGCATCCGACGCAGTCCGATAGCGGCGAGGGTGAGATCCCTTTCGATGAGGCCGAGGCCTCCGGTGGGGACGTCGGCGGGGCCGAGGAGGCGTTGCGGGATCCAACAGTGAGCGCCCGTCAGGCTCGGCAAGAGGTTCGCCGGTCGAAGATCGCCCACCAGTTCTCGGCGTTCGGGGCCGCGGTGGCTCGGGGGTCGGTGTCGGTCGACCATCTCGACGTTCTGTACTGGGCGGTCGACCCCCTCAGTCCCGAGGTGGTGGCGCTGCTGATCGAACGGTCGGACCATCTGGTGTCCCGGGCCGAACGGCACCCGCCTCGGCCGTTCGCCAAGGTGTTGCGGGCGCTCATCGACACGTTGTGCTCTGTGGCCGCCGATCAGCTGGCCGCCGCTCAACGGGCCGCCTCCGAGCTCATCTTCTGGCGCAGCACCGACGGGATGGGTCACTTCCGCGGGACGCTCGACCCCGAGCGGTTCGACCTGCTGGTCAACCAGGTCGAGGCCAAGATTTCGGCCATGATCCACGCCGCGGAACGAGAGGGCGTCACCCTGTCGGAATCGGCCAACCTCAGTGCGGCCACCCTACTCGACCTGGCCATCTGCCTGGACGGCGGCGGCGGCAACGATCGGCGTCCGCTCATTCATCTGTTGGTCGATGCGAAGACGGCGGCCGAGGGGTCTCACGAGGACACGGTGTGTGAGACCGTCTCCGGTGACCCGGTGCCGTTGAGCCTGTTGGGTCACTACGCGTGCGGGGCCGTCATCCAGGCGGTTCTGCAGGACGAGGATGGGCTACCGCTACGAGTGGGGCGGCAGTATCGCTCGGCTACGGCAGCTCAGTGGGCCGCGCTCACATCGATCTACAGCCACTGTGCTTGGCCGGAGTGCGACCAGCCCGTCTCCCGCTGCCAGGCCCACCACGTCTGGTCCTGGGAAGACGGCGGGCCGACCGACCTGGACAACCTGGTGCCCTTGTGTTCGCACCATCACGTGATGGTCCATCATCGGGGATGGCGGATACGGGTCGGTGCCGGCCGCAAACTCGAAGTGTTCGAGCCGAACGGCGAACTGTTCGCAGTCGGCCGGCCGAACCGAGTGCCCGGCCGAGCCGAGGACGGTGGACGAGACCGAGAACCAGGTCAGGAGAGTGTGCGGGATCGGGATCGGGTTCCGGATGGGGACGGGATTGGGGATCGGGGCAGGGTTCCAGATGGGGGCGCGGTTCGGGATCGTGACCGCGATGCGCAGGCGAGGGAGCCGCCGTAGCCGGGGTGGCGGGGCCGCCCTGTCGGTACCCGGCGGCACCGGGTGGTTCTGGCGCTTGTCGGGGGGCGAGGGCCTCAGTAGGCCGATGTCGGGCGAAAGTGGCGCTCGGTTGCCTGGAACGTCGGCGCGGGCACGTAGGTGTCGGCCATGTCGACCTTCACTCCGTTGCGCCGGAGCTCGTGCATGAGGCGGGGGTAGCGCCTGCTCTTGTGCAGGCGGAGCCAGGCTTCGTCGGCCATCGCTACCTGGACCTCCTTGCCGAACGCCAGGACGTGGAGTCGTGGGATGAGGTCGAAGAGCAGAAGTACGAGCCAATTGAAGGGCATCGGTGGGCGACGGGGGTGGATCAGACGGATGCGGACGTGCCGGTAGGGGACGACGCGACCCGAGGCCAGCGTCAGCGTTTGGGAAGCGTGATTCCACTCGGCCGGTCGACGGAACCATCCACTGCGCGTGGTGAGGCCGAGCGGGTCGATTCGTAGGGTTCGTCGTGACATGACGACGAACATACGAATCAGCTCACCGGGGGTCGATGGGGACCGATCCCCCGGGCGCCCGGATCCGGGCCCGGCCTTAAAACCGTTGAAGCGACCGGGGATGTTGTGTTCCCGGCCGCTTCGAATCGGTCGCCCATCTGGGTCATCGCGCCGACTTGTCGCTCATGTGAGGTTGTGCGTCTGTGAGGTTGTGCGTCCTGTTTGGCCACCGGTCGATGGGTCCCCCGCCAGGGCGCCGCCAGTCCTGGTGGCCGAATCTCTGGTGATCACAATATGTGGTCTGACAACTACCAGAAAGGGAGGCAGGAGTTTTCGCCCAAGCCCTGCCTCAGGGCGCCAGCAGCGTCGCCCGCTCGGGGTGGTTGTGGAAGTGAGCCCTGGCGTACCCGCACAGCGGCCGCACTTTCAGATCTCGGGCCTCGATGGCCTCGAGGACAGCGTCGAGAAAGGACTCGGAGTGGCCCCGGCCCCGCAGAGCAGGGACCACCTCGACGTGGGGGATCACCAGCACGCCATCGTCCAACCGGTACTCGACGACGCCGACGACCCCGTTGTGTCGCAGTTCGTAGCGGCTGGCGGCGGGGTTGTCGGCGATGTCGACGTCGAGCCCGCGATCGGTTGCATCGGAACGGTCGCTATCCATGAAATCGCACCCTAGTACGCTGCCTCCGTGGGTGAGTCTCGTCCGATCGGCATGTTCGACAGCGGGTTCGGTGGGCTCACCGTCGCTCGGGCGACCATCGATCTCCTTCCAAACGAAGACCTCGTCTACCTCGGCGACACCGCTCGTTATCCCTACGGAGCCAAGCCGCTGGAGGAGGTCAGGGCCTACGCCATTGAGATCGCCCGCTACCTCGTCGAGACCTTCGACGTGAAGTACCTGGTCGTGGCCTGCAACACCGCAGCGGCCGCCGCGCTCGGAGAGCTGCAGGATCTTCTCCCGGTTCCGGTAATGGGGGTCATCGAGCCCGGCGTTCGGGCCACGATGGCTGCCACACGCAGCGGACGGGTGGCGGTCATCGGAACCGTCGGCACCATCGGCTCGGGCGCCTACGACGACGCCTTCGGCAAGATCGACCCGCTCGTCGGCCTCACAGCGTGTGCTTGTCCGGGCTTCGTCGAGTTCGTCGAGAAGGGCGACACCGAGGGCCCGCAGGTCCGCATCCTGGCTGAACGGCTGCTGGCGCCGGTCGTCGCGGCCGACGTCGACACCTTGCTGCTCGGGTGCACCCACTACCCCTATCTGGCTCGAACCATCAGCCAGGTGATGGGTCACGAAGTCGTGCTCGTATCGTCAGCCGACGAAACCGCCTTCGCTTTGGCCGCCGAACTCGATCGGCTGGAGTTGAAGAACCCCGATCGGCAACACGTCGGCTGGCAACGCTTCATCTCCTCGGGCGATGAGCGAGCGTTCGCCCAGCTCGGTAGCAGGCTGCTCGGACCAGAGCTCGTAGACGCACAACGATGGGAACCCCATGGCAGCTGAACTCGCACGCCCCGACGGTCGCAACGCCGACCAACTCCGACCGATCACCTTCGAGCGTGACTTCACGACCATGGCCGACGGTTCGGTCTTGGTGAAGTTCGGCCAGACACACGTGTTGTGCACCGCCTCGGTCGACGAAGACGTGCCCCGCTGGATGAAGGGCTCGGGCAAGGGGTGGGTGACCGCTGAGTACAACATGCTGCCGGGCTCGAGCCCCGAGCGCATTCGCCGCCGCACCTCGGGTCGCGACCAGGAGATCCAACGTCTCATCGGTCGCAGTCTGCGGGCCGTCTGTGACATGACGCTCCTGGGTGAGCGGTCCATCGACGTCGACTGTGACGTCCTGCAGGCCGACGGCGGCACCCGCACCGCCTCCATCTGCGGCGGCTTCATCGCGCTGCACGACGCCATCAGCCGCCTCGGCCTCAAGAAGCACCCGTTGGTCGACTACTGCGCGGCGGTCAGCGTCGGTGTGATCAACGGTCAGTGCCGACTCGATCTTCCCTACGCCGAGGATGCGGGAGCCGAGACCGACATGAACGTGGTGATGACCGGCAGTGGCCAGTTCGTCGAGGTACAGGGAACGGCCGAGGGCGCGTCGTTCTCCCGCGATGAGCTCAACACGCTCCTTGACTTGGCCGCCGGGGGGATCCGGCAGATCATCGAGATGCAGAAGCAGGTGCTGGCCACCCCACCCGCGCCCCGGGCCGATCGCTGAGGTCGTGAGCGACAAACCGGTCCTCGTCCTGGCCACCACCAACCAGGGCAAGGTGGCCGAGCTCGTCGAGCTCCTGGCCGAGTACTTCGAGGTCGTGCCCCGACCGGCCGATGTACCCGAGACCGACGAGGACCAGCCGACGCTGGTGGGCAACGCCCGCAAGAAGGCCACCGAGATCGCCGTGGCAACCGGCTTGGCCGCCTTGGCCGACGACACGGGCCTGTTCGTCGACGCCCTCGACGGTGGCCCCGGCGTTCGCACCGCTCGGTACGCGGGTCTCGGGGCGACCTTCGACCAGAACATTGCCAAGCTGCTGCTGGCTTTGGATGGCATCGAGGCCGACGGCCGGCCCGGTTGGGGAGCCCAATTCCGGACCTGCATCGCGCTCGTGTGGCCCGACGGTCGAGAGCTCCTGGGCGAGGGCTCGGTGGAGGGCCGTATCGCTGCCGAGCGTCGGGGGAGCAGCGGCTTCGGCTACGACCCCGTCTTCGCTCCGCTCGAAGGCGACGGCCGGACGTTCGGCGAAATGACCCGAGACGAAAAGGCTCGCTACAACCATCGGGTCCGGGCGTTCGACGACCTCCTT
>JAQCHM010000063.1 GCA_027730885.1 Actinomycetota bacterium
GGGGCCGGCTCCGTCGAACCAGCCGGTTCGTGGGCGCCACGACCTATGGATCGACGCCGACCGTCAACCAATCGATCGCCATGGTCCGAAAGGTCCACGAGCGGGTGGTGGGGTCCGCCCCTGACGGGCGGGCCTACTCGGCCAACGATCCCCATCTCCTTCTGTGGGTCCACGTCACCGAGGTCGACAGCTTCCTTCGAGCGGTCGACCGTTTCGGCGAGCTCCGTCTGACCGACGACGAGCGGAACCGGTACGTAGCCGAGATGGCCCAGGTCGCAGAACTCCTGGGGTCGGAGACGGCTCCCCGAACGACTGCCGAACTCGACGCCTGCATCAAGGCCTTCCGGACCGAGTGCGCGGTCACCGATCAGGCCCGCGAAGCCATGCGGTTCCTGGTCCGCCCGCCAGTGCCGCTCCTCTTCGCCGGCAGCTACGCGCTCATCACCGCCGCGGCGCTCACCTTGCTCCCGGTCTGGGCCCGACAAGAGCTTCGGTTGCCGCTGCCTCCCGGGTTCGACCGCATTGCCGTGCGCCCGTCGGCCACGGTGTTGATGAAGGTGCTCGGCTGGCTCCTGCGAGAGGACTCGAGCTTGTCCACCGTATCCCGACACACCGAGGCGTAGCGGCCGTGGAGCTCGATGCCGTGCAAGAAGTCGTCGAACAGCTCTACGGGCGGGCCGATCGCGAGCGGGGGATCCCCTCGACCGTGGCCTGGCTGTGTGAGGAACTCGGAGAGCTGGCGCAGGCAGTCCGCAAAGGAACGCGCGAGGAGCAACTGCACGAGCTGGGCGACGTCCTGGCGTGGCTGGCCTCGCTGGCCAATCAGATCGGTCTCAGCCTCGACGACGCCTTTCGGCGTTACGTCGACGATCCCCCGGTCTGACCCCTACTCGGCTGCAATCAACTCCGCGATCTGCACCGCGTTGAGGGCCGCGCCCTTGCGCAGGTTGTCACCGGCCACGAACATCGCAAGTCCGTGATCGACGGTCTCGTCGGCGCGAACCCGACCCACGAGCGACGGATCGATGCCGGCGGACTTCACCGGCGTCGGGACATCATCCATCACAACGCCGGCCGCCGCCGCCAAGAGCTCGGTTGCCCGCTCGGGCGAGATCGGTCGATCGAAACTGGCGTTGATCGCGAGCGAGTGGCCGGTGAACACCGGGATACGTACGCAGGTTCCCGACACGAGCAACTCGGGGATACCAAGGATCTTCCGACTCTCGTCGCGGAGTTTCTGCTCCTCGTTGGTCTCACCTCGGCCATCGTCGACGCCGGAACCGGCCCACGGGACCGCGTTGTAGGCGATCGGCTCGACGAAGGCGCTGGGCTGGCCCAGGTCCACGGCGGTTCCGTCATGGGCCAGTTGCCGAGCGTCACCGGCCTTAGCGACCTGCTGTGCCAGTTCTTCGACCCCGGAGAGGCCGGCGCCCGATACCGCCTGGTAGGTGCTGACAACGAGCGCCCGGAGCCCGGCCTCTTCATGGAGCGGGCGGAGCACGGGCATGGCGACCATGGTGGTGCAGTTGGGATTGGCGACGATGCCCTTGGGCCGGTTACGGGCCTCGGCGTCGTTGACGTCCACGACGACGAGCGGCACGTCGGGGTCCATTCGCCAAGCCGACGAGTTGTCGATGACGGCGACCCCGGCCGCCGCAACCTTTGGCGCGAGTTCCTTCGATGTGGCTCCGCCGGCGGAGAAGATGGCGATGTCGAGCCCAGCGAAGTCGGCCGTCGCGGCGTCCTCGACGGTGATGCTCTGGTCTCGCCACTCGATGGTTCGTCCCGCCGAGCGGGCTGAAGCAAAGAGACGGAGCGTCTCGACCGGGAAGTTCCTCTCGGCGAGGAGTTCCAGAACCACTCGACCGACCTGACCTGTTGCGCCAACGATTCCGACGTGCATTTCCTCAACGCTAGAGCGCAGAGCGCCGCTCAACCACCGAATTCTTCAGGCGTCCAGTCCGAACGCGGTGTGGAGATGCTGGACCGCCGCCTCGGCCTGCTCGCTGGCAATGACGCATGACACCCGGATGGCCGACGTCGAGATCATCTCGATGTTGATGTCGTTGGCTGCGAGCGTCTCGAACATCGTGGCGGCGACCCCGGGATTCGACTTCATTCCGGCGCCGATGATCGAGACCCGACCAATGCTGTCGTCGGTACCGAAGCCGTCGGCTCCGAGGTCGGCCACGACACCGCCCTCGAGCACCGAGGACGCTCGTACGAGGTCCTCGGTGGGGACGGTGAAGGAGATGTCGGTCCTGCCCTTGGCCGACACGTTCTGGACGATCATGTCGACGTTCACGTTCTTGTCGGCCAGCGCTCGGAACAGCTTCGCTGAGACCCCCGGCTGATCGGGGACATTGTTGACCGTGATCTTCGATTCGGAGAGATCGTGGGTGATGGCTCGGATGATTGGCTGTTCCATGGAACCTCCCTCGGAGTATGTTTCGTTCTCGACCACCATCGTGCCGGTCTCCCAAGTGAATGCAGAGCGCACGTGCAGCGGCACCTGGTAGCTGTGCGCCACCTCGACCGAACGCATGGCGGGCTTGGGACAACCGGTCGCAGTCATCTCGAGCAGTTCGTCGAAGGTGATGGTGGACATCTTCTGCGCCCGCGGCACTACTCGGGGATCGGTGGTGAAGACCCCGGAGACGTCGGTGTAGAGCTCGCAGAGATCGGCCCCCAACACATGGGCCAGCGCCACGGCTGTCGTGTCGGAGCCGCCGCGCCCGAGGAACGTGACGTCCCGTTCGGTGGAGACGCCCTGTGCTCCGGCCACGACCGGCACGATTCCGGCGTCGATGGCCTCCCGCACGCGATCGGGTTTGATCTCGAGAATCTTCGCGTTGCGATGGTTGGTGTCGGTGATGAAGCCGGCCTGGCTGCCGGTGAAGGAATGGGCGGGGACGCCGAGCTCGGCCAAGGCCAGACAGATCAGCGCGCACGCCTTTCGTTCGCCCGCCGTGGTGAGCATGTCCATTTCGCGACCCGGCGGCGAGGCTGACAACTGGGCCGCCAGGTGCAGCAGGTCGTCGGTCTCCTTGCCCATGGCCGAGATGACCAGGACAATCTGGTCGCCCCGGCGGCGACCGCGCGCAACATGGTCGGCGACCGCTCGCATACGGTCCGGGTCGGCAACCGACGTGCCACCGAATTTCTGCACAAGTAGAACCACGGCCGACCAAGCTACCCGCGACCGACCAGGACGCGACCACCCAGCCGGTAGCCTTTGCCACCGTGGCAACCGAGAAACGTCAACGCCAAAAGGCCAACCGACAGGTGAAGGCCGAAACACAACGTAAGGAAGCCAGGCAGCAAAGCGTCAAGAAGAGGGCGCTGTACCTGGGCTCGATCGGCGCGATCTTCTTCGGCGGCCTCTTTCTCGTCTACCTTTTCGGCCGAGGAGACGGTGACGTCGTCGACACCGCGAGCACGTCGCCCCTGACACTGGGCACCAAGTCCACCACCGCAACGTCGACCACCGAGCCGGGGACCGATCCTGGGGGAGCGCCCTCTGCGGTGTCGGCGCCCCTACCCGGCGCGTCCATCGCCGGAGAGACACCGTGCCCGGCTGACGACGGCACAGCCGAGCGAACGACATCATTCGAGAACGCGCCTCCCATGTGCATCGACGCCGACAAGACCTACACCGCCGAGGTCACCACCAACCTTGGTTCGTTCACCATCGCACTCGACGCCACAGCAGCGCCCAAGACGGTCAACAACTTCGTGGTTCTGGCCCGTTACCACTTCTACGACGGGGCCGCGTTCCACCGCATCATTCCCGGATTCGTCATCCAGGGTGGCGATGCGGTCGGCGAGCCACTGGGTGTCGGCGATCCCGGCTACTCCTTCGACGACGAGCTCCCCGCGGCCAGCGAGTACGAGATCGGTTCGCTGGCCATGGCCAACTCGGGGCCCAACACCAACGGCAGCCAGTTCTTCGTCATCACCGGCGATGACGGCGCCGCCCTGCCGGCCAGCTATTCCCTCTTCGGCAAGGTCACCGCCGGCATGGAAACCGTGCAGGCCATCGAGTCGGTACCCACCAACGGCAACGACAGCCCGACCGAACCGGTCGTCATCGAGTCCGTCACGATCTCGGAGAACTGACCTGCGGCCTCTGTCTGCATGGTCCTTTCCTCCGCTGACGGAACTGGCCCGGCCATCGGCAGGGGGGCAGGAGGACGATCTCATCGCGGTCGGCGCTGACCTCGAGCCAGCGACTCTGCTCGAAGCATACGCCTCCGGCTACTTCCCGATGCCCATCGGTGGTCGTCGGATCGGTTGGTTCTCTCCGGACCCACGAGGGGTGCTCCCCCTCGAACAGCTCGTCGTGACCCACTCCCTCCGACGGTCACTTCGTCGATTCGAGGTCACGGTCGATCGCGCATTCCCCCAGGTCATCGCGGCGTGCGGCGATCCTCGGCGCCCGAACGGCTGGATCAACCGGAAGATCGTCGCTGCATACACCCATCTCCACCACCTCGGTTGGGCGCACAGCGTCGAGACCTGGGCAGACGGCACCCTAGTGGGCGGACTCTACGGTGTATCCCTCGGCGGTCTCTTCGCGGGAGAGTCGATGTTTCACCACCGGACCGACGCATCGAAGGTGGCGCTGGTCCACCTCGTCGAGTTTCTGCGGACAGGGTCCGCCGACACCCTGTTGGATGTCCAGTGGCGGACGCCTCACCTGGCCTCGCTCGGGGTGATCGACATGAGCCGCCGCGACTACGCTGCGCGGCTGGCCCGGGCGATCGTCGCCGAGCCGCCGGCCTTCGCCCTGGTCCCGGCCGATCCGCGGCCGGCCAGCGACCCTCGACGAGCTGGGCCGTCTAGGAAGTAGCGCCGGTTCGCGAGACAATGGCTCGGTGAGTGATCCCGTGAGTCCAACACCCGCGCCATCGTCGAGCACCTCGACCCATCTCAAGCGGGACAACCCGTGGATGATGAGGACCTACTCGGGGCATTCCACGGCACGCGCGTCGAACGAGCTCTATCGCACCAACCTCGCCAAGGGTCAGACCGGGTTGTCGATCGCCTTCGACCTCCCGACCCAGACCGGCTACGACCCCGACCACCTCTTGGCGCGGGGTGAAGTGGGCAAGGTCGGTGTACCCATCGTGCACAAGGGTCACATGGCGACGCTGCTCGACCAGATCCCGGTCGACAAGATGAACACCTCGATGACCATCAACGCTCCGGCCGCCTGGATGCTCGGCCTCTACGTCGCAAACGCCGAGGACCACGGTGTCTCGAGCAACGAGCTGCGGGGCACGACCCAGAACGACATCGTCAAGGAGTACCTGAGCAGAGGCACGTACATCTTCCCGCCGGCCGAGAGCCGACGACTCATCGTCGACATGTTCGCGTTCTGCACCCAACACGTGCCGTTCTGGAACCCCATGAATGTGTGCTCCTACCACCTGCAAGAGGCGGGTGCCACGCCGGTGCAGGAGATCGCGTATTCGCTGTCAACGGCCATCGGCGTGCTCGACGCGGTCCGTGATTCGGGCCAGGTCGATGCCGACCGCTTCACTGACGTCGTCGCGTCTGTGTCGTTCTTCGTCAATGCCGGCATCAGGTTCATCGAGGAAACCTGCAAGATGCGGGCGTTCACTGCGCTGTGGGACCGCATCTGCCTCGAGCGGTACGGCATAACTGACTCCAAGGCCCGTCGTTTTCGCTACGGCGTCCAGGTGAATTCGCTCGGCCTCACCGAGGCCCAGCCGGAGAACAACGTCCAACGCATCGTCCTGGAGATGCTCGGCGTCACGCTCTCCAAGGACGCGCGCGCCCGATCGCTCCAGCTGCCTGCGTGGAACGAGGCGCTCGGCCTACCTCGGCCCTGGGACCAGCAGTGGTCGTTACGCATCCAGCAGGTACTGGCCTTCGAGTCCGACCTGCTCGAATACGACGACATCTTCGCCGGGTCTCACGTCATCGAGGCCAAAACCGGCGAGCTCATGGAAGGGGCCCAAGCCGAACTCGACGACGTTCTCGGGCTCGGCGGGGCGTTCGAGGCCATCGAGGAGTTGAAGAACCGGCTCGTTCGTTCCCACGCTGACCGGATGCGCCGCATCGAGCGCGGCGATCTCGGCATTGTCGGGGTCAACCGCTTCACCGAGACCGAGCCCTCACCGCTCGGCGGCTCGGGCAGCATCCTCAAAGTCGACCCGTCGGTTCAGGCCGAGATGATCGACGACGTCCTCATGTGGCGATCCGCCCGCGACAACGCCGCCGTGTCGTCGGCATTGCGTCGCCTCGAGAGCGCCGCCAGAACCGGCGAGAACATCATGGCCTCGACCATCGCGCTGGCGCACGCCGGCGGCACGACGGGCGAGTGGGCCGACGTGTTGCGTGGCGTCTTCGGCGAGTACCGCGCGCCCACCGGCGTTGCCGGCGCCGCCGGCGCCGGGGGTGGTTCCATTCAGCTCAGCATCACCGCTGACCGCATGAAGGCACTGCCGGACGGACCCATCCGTCTGCTCGTCGCCAAACCCGGCCTCGATGGTCACTCCAACGGCGCCGAACAGGTAGCTGTCGCCGCACGCGATGCCGGGATGGAGGTCATCTATCAGGGCATCCGACTCACGCCTGAGCAGATCGCCGCGACCGCACGCGATGAGGACGTCGACGCCGTCGGGCTGTCGATCCTGTCGGGGAGCCACCTCGAATTGGTGCCCGAAACCATCCGGCTCCTCCGCGAGGAAGGCGTCCTCGTGCCGGTGATCGTAGGGGGCATCATCCCCGAGGACGACCGCCTCCGGCTGCTTGCGGCTGGCGCCGCGGCCGTGTTCACACCCAAGGACTTCGACCTCGGCCGGATCATGCAGGAGCTGGCAGACCTCGCGGTCGCCGGTCGGTCTGCGTGAAGCACGAACAAGGTCGCC
This sequence comes from Actinomycetota bacterium, assembly GCA_027730885.1. Classification (GTDB taxonomy): domain Bacteria; phylum Actinomycetota; class Acidimicrobiia; order Acidimicrobiales; family SZUA-35; genus JAHECQ01. The sequence continues at coordinate 6,900 of JAQCHM010000063.1, forward strand.
GCGTCGCGTAGGGTTGAGGTCCGAGGTACTCCCCCGGAGTTTCCTTGATTCCTGCCGAGATCGGCCGATGGAGAGGCAATGACTGGACGAACCGCACTTCCCCGCTTGATGGTCGGCGTGCTCGGCCTTGCGGCCGGCATGATCGCCTTCGCGCTGGATGAACGTCTCTTCGGGGCCGTCGCCGGGGTGCTGGCGCTCGCGTCGTCGGTGGCCACCTTCCGGTTGGCCCAGCAGCTCACCGAACAGTCAGCCCTCCAACGCCTGGTCGAGGACGAGCTCCGCACCGTCCGTAACCAAGCCCACGCGTCCGAAGAACGGCTGATCAGCAGCTACGACGAGGAGTACGTCGAGGCCGACGAGCCCGGAGACAACCTCACCGACCCGGACACCGGTCTGTTCAGCGAGTCCTTCTTCAACATCGCGCTCGAATCGCGAATCGCCGCCGCTCGCCGCCACCTTCGGCCGGTCGCGGTCGTCCTGCTCGAGGTCGTACAGGGCCTGCCCCACAACAAGCCCTACGACGCCGACGCCGAACTGGTCGCTGAGAGTATCCGGGTCACGCTCCGCGAGGCCGACACCGCCTGCCGACTCCGCAACGGATACTTCGCCCTGCTCCTCGAGGACACCCCCGAGAACGGCGCCATCTGGACAGTCGAACGCATCCGCCGGCAGCTTCTCGGAGCGGAGGCCGGCCTCACCCTCTGGGCCGGCGTCGCCTGCTATCCGGCCCACGCCTTCGGCACCTCGGAGATCATGTCAGCGGCCGAATCGGCCCTCATCTCGGCCCGCGAGTGGCGCCAGGACCGTATCGAAGTGGCCACCGTCGCTTCTGACTGAGGCTGCCGACCCTGCTACGGACGACGACGAACGGTGGCGACCGGCTTGGCCCACCAGCGACCGCTGAATCGCCACCGCGGAACGGTGTTGTCGAGCGGCTCAGCCGCTGAGCGAGGCCAGGAGAACTCGAGGGCGGCGGCAATTGCCGCCGCTTCCTCGTCGGTGGGTGTCGGCGTGATCTTCACTGCGAACGTCCGATGCTTTTGGAGGAGAGCGGCGAATCTAGAGGGGTACGTTGCCGTGCTTGCGGTGCGGCAACTCTTCACGCTTCGACGAGAGCATGTCGAGTCCGGCAATGAGCTTGCGCCGGGTCTCTGCAGGTTCGATGACCGCATCGATGTAGCCGCGTTCAGCCGCCACCCACGGGTTGGCGAAACGTTCCTTGTAGTCGTCGATCAGTTCGGCTCGGCGGGCCACGGGATCGGCCGCGGCCTGAATTTCACGGCGGTAGACGATATCGGTCGCTCCCTCGGGGCCCATCACGGCGAGTTCGGCCGTCGGCCACGCGAAGGAAAGGTCGCAGCCGACCCCCTTGGAATCCATCACCACGTACGCGCCGCCGTACGCCTTGCGGGTGATGACCTGCATCCGGGGCACCGTCGCTTCGCAGTAGGCGTAGAGGAGCTTGGCCCCATGTCGGATGATGCCGCCGTACTCCTGATCGACGCCCGGCAGGAAGCCAGGAACATCGACGAAGGTGATGAGCGGAATGTTGAATGCATCGCACGTGCGCACGAAGCGAGCAGCCTTCGAAGAGCTCTCGATGTCGAGCACGCCGGCGAGGATCATCGGCTGGTTGGCAACGACACCGACCGGCTTGCCGTCGAGGCGAGCGAACCCGCAGACGATCGAGCCGGCCCAGCTCGCGTGATACTCCATGAACTCGGCGTCGTCGACGATTGCGGTGATGATCTTGCGCATGTCGTAGGGCTGGTTCGAGCTCGGCGGCATGACGTCCTTGAGCTCGGGCACCAGGCGATCAGGATCATCCGACGATGCCGACGACGGCGGCTGCTCGAGGTTGTTCGACGGCAGGAACGAGAGGAGGAACCGAACCTCGTCGAGGACCGCCTTCTCGTCGGCGGCGACGAAGGTTGCGACGCCGGACTTCGACGAGTGACTTCCCGCTCCACCCAGTTCCTCGAGGGTGACCTCCTCGCCGGTGACCGTCTTGACCACGTCCGGTCCGGTGATGAACATGTGCGACGTCTCGCGCACCATGAAGATGAAGTCGGTCATCGCCGGGCTGTACACCGCCCCGCCCGCGCACGGACCCATGATCACGCTGATCTGAGGGATCACGCCCGATGCCTGGACGTTGCGGTAGAAGATGCCGCCGTAACCGTCGAGGCTCACGACGCCCTCGGGGATGCGGGCACCCGCGCCGTCGTTGAGGCCGATGAAGGGAGCGCCGACGGAGAGCGCCAGGTCCATGACCTTCTGGATCTTCTCGGCGAAGACCTCGCCGAGCGAGCCGCCCATGATGGTGAAGTCCTGGCTGAACACGAACACCTTGCGGCCGTCGATGGTGCCCCACCCGGTGACCACACCGTCGGTGTATGGGCGCTCGGTCGCGTCGGCGGCACGGCTGCGGGCCAGCATGTCGAGTTCGTTGAACGAGCCGGGGTCGAGCAGATAGTCGAGACGCTCGCGGGCGAGCATCTTGCCCTTCTCCTGTTGGCGCTCGACCGCGCGATCGGACCCCGCGTGCAGCGCCTCCTCACGACGGGCTCGGAGGTCTTCGATTCGTTCGACGAGCGGGTGTTCGGTCACGGGGGCTGAGAATAGCCGCCCAATTCGTCCGTACCCCATATCGAGCTGCCGTACAGTCGGCGCCCATGTCGTCGCCCGCATCCTCGCCCGGCCCAGTGTCCAAAGCGCCCCTTCGACGGATCTGTGTCTACTGTGCCTCCTCCACTGGAACCAACGAACACGTGATCGCGGCGACCGAGGCATTGGCCCGAGAACTGGTGGATCGCGGCATCGAGCTGGTCTACGGAGGCGGGGCCGTGGGGCTCATGGGCCTCATCGCCGACACGGTCATGGCTGGCGGCGGCGTCGTCACCGGGGTCCTCCCGACTGGCCTGTTCCCGATCGAGGTGGCGCACGCCGGTCTCACCAAGCTGACCGAGGTCGGCTCGATGCACGAGCGAAAGGCCGAGATGATCCGTCTGGCCGACGGCTTCATCGCTCTTCCAGGAGGCTTCGGCACGCTTGAGGAGGTGGCCGAGGTGTTGACGTGGGCCCAGCTCGGCATGCACGCCAAGCCGGTCGGCTTCCTCAATGTCGACGGCTTCTACGATCACCTGCTCGGCTTCTTCGATCGCTGCGTCTCGGACCATATGCTCAAGCCCAAGAACCGGGATCTGGTGTTGTGCGACGCCGATCCGGGGAAACTGCTCGACGCGTTCACGGACCATCAGCCAGTATTCGAGGGCAAGTGGATCGGTCTCGACAAGATCTGAGCCGTCCTTTCCAACCAGAAGCGAGCACTCCAATGACCGATCAAGCCAGCGCACCAGCAAGCGACCGGGTCACTCTGCGACGACTCCCCGACCGAGGGCACTACGAGCCGGCGGACGTCTTCGCCATTCTCGATGCGGGTCACATCGCCCACGTCGGGGTCACGACGCCCGAAGGTCCTCTGGTGCTGCCGATGGCCTACGGCCGCGACGACGACTATCTCTACCTGCACGGATCGGTGGCCAACGGCTTGCTGCGCAACGGGCGCGACGCCGAGGTGTGTGTGACCGTCACCCTCCTCGACGGGCTGGTGATCGCCCGGTCGGCCTTCCACAACTCGATGAACTACCGGTCGGCGGTGGTCCGGGGAACCGCCAGGCGGATCGAAGATGCAGCGAAGAAGGATTACGCCCTTAAATGCATCACCGACCACGTGGTCGAGAACTGGGACTCCCGGCGTCCCGCCAGCGAAGCCGAGTTCAAGACCACGCTGGTGCTGGCCCTCCCGCTGGTCGAGATATCGGGCAAGGTGCGGGCGTGGGGGCCCGTTGACGACGAGGCCGACCTCGGCGGTCCCCAGTGGGCGGGCGTTGTACCCATCACCACTACGTTCGGCCAGCCGACTCCGGCCGATGACGTCCAACCTGGCGTCGAGCCGCCGGACGCGATAGCACGACTCACGGCCCAATGAGCCCTCCCGTCGTCCCCCTCGGTCAGACCCATGCTGGCCAAGGCGATCGACGGCATACCCGACCGTGACGACCTCCTGTTTGAGCCGAAGTGGGACGGCTTTCGCTGCGTCGTCTTCCGCGACGGTGACGACATCGTGCTCGGATCTCGCAACGAGCGCCCGCTCACCTGCTACTTCCCGGAAATACTCGCGCCGCTGCGTCGTCATCTCCCGGAGCAGTGCGTGGTCGATGGCGAGCTCATCGTCGCCCGCGGCGACGGAGACTCGCTGCACCTCGACTTCGATGCGCTCCAGCAGCGCATCCACCCAGCCGAGAGTCGGGTCAACCTGTTGGCCGAAACCACACCCGATGCCTTCGTGGCCTTCGACGTGTTGGCGTTGGGACCTGATGATCTGCGCGGTCGACCCTTCAGACAGCGGCGAGAGCTGTTGGAAGCGATGCTCGCCCACACCGAGGCGCCGGTGCACCTGACCCCGGCCACAACCGACCGCTCGGTCGCAGCCGACTGGTTCCGAGTGT
>JAQCHM010000064.1 GCA_027730885.1 Actinomycetota bacterium
CGAATGGAACTACGATCTCACCCCAACCTGAACGCTCAAACAATCCCGCGGCGGGCCCTTACGGTGCAAATTTCGTTCGGGAGAGGGCGCGGAGCTCGGGTTTTTGGACTTTGCCGGAGGCGGTCATAGGGAGTTGGTCGACGAACCACACGAAGCGGGGCACCTTGTAGTTGGCCATTTTCTCCCGGCACCACTCGATGATCTCTTCCGCTGACGGTGAGGCGCCTGGTGCCGGGATCACGAACGCGGCGCCGACCTCGCCCATGCGCTCGTCAGGGACGCCGATGACGGCGACCAGACCGATCTCGGGATGCTCGATCATCATGCGCTCGATCTCGGCGGGATAGGCGTTGAAGCCACCCATGATGAACATGTCCTTCTTGCGGTCGGTGATGTCGATGTAGCCGGCGTCGTCCATGACGGCGATGTCCCCGGTGCGGAGCCAGCCGTCGGGCGTGATGGCCTCTGCCGTAGCCTCCGGGTTGTCGAGGTAGCCCGGCGTGACCTGATAGCCGCGCACCAACAGCTCGCCCTCGGTGCCGCGGGGCACCTCGTTCAGGTCGTCGTCGACGACCTTCAGTTCGACGTCAGGGATGGCTCGCCCCGAGGTGGTGGCCACCAACTCCGGCGAGTCGTCGGGGCCGGTGAAGCTGGCAAGGCCCGACGTCTCGGTCATGCCGAAGGCGGTGATGACCGTCGTGAACCCGAGGCGATCCTTCATGGCCTTGACCATCTCGACGGGGATCGTGGCCGCGCCAGTCATGCACGCCCGAAGCGACGACAGGTCGTAGGAATCGAAGTCGGGATGGTTGAGCAGCGATTGGAAGACCGCAGGCGGGCCGGGGAACACGGCGATGCGTTCCCGCTGGATCAGCTCCATCACCGCGGTGGCGTCGAAGGCGGCGACGGGGATGTTGGTGGCACCGGTGATGAGACCCTTGATGATGCCGCAGTTGTACCCGAATGCGTGGAAGTACGGGTTGACCAGCAGGAATGGGTCGCCCGGCTGCACGCCGAGCGCGGCGGCCGACTTGGAGAAGGCCCGGATGATGGCGCTTCCACGCACCAGCACGCCCTTGGGCAGACCGGTGGTGCCCGAGGTGAACATGATCGCGGTGATGCCGGCCAGCTCGACGGCGGCCGACCGGCGATCGACCTCGGCCTGGAGCGCGTCCGCGTCGGCGCCCGACCCTCGTGAGACGAACGCGGTTAAGGGGGTCGCCCCCGCAACCGGCACGTCGACCAGGTCGACGATCTCGGCTAGATGGGGCAGGTTCGGTCGCTCGGCCGTCAAGGCGTCGACGTAGTCGATACCAAGGAAGCCGTTGACCACGAACAACAACTTGACCTTCGCTGTCGCCAGCACGTAGCCGGCCTCGCCGCCCTTGAAGCGAGTGTTGACGGGGACCAACGAGGCGCCGACTCGCGACGTCGCCAGCGCCGCAACAACCCACTGCCAACAGTTGGGAGCCCACAGTCCCACTGTGTCGCCCGCGGCGATGCCCGAGGCCACCATCGCGCGGGCCGCCTGGTCAACTCGGACTCCAAGCTCGGTGTACGTGATTCGCTCGTCGCCATCGATGACGGCGAGCGTGTCTCCGAACCGGTCGACGGCCCAGGTGATGAGCTGGGGAATGGTGCCGGCGTCGACGTCGAGGACCGTGGGTTGGTGCGAGGCGGTGGTCACGGTCGCCGAAGGTAGCGGCACCGAAGCGCCAGGTCTATCCGACGCGGGCGCCCTAACCCGTCGGGCCCTCGGCCTGCACCCGCTCGACCTCGGACATCGCCTCGCGTAACCGGCCGATCCATTCTTGTTGGTGCAACCCGACCTGGCCGACACGCCAGGCCAACGCCTCGGACCTCGAACGAACCACGCCTGCGTCGATGAGCGTGTCGAGAATCCGGCGTTCCTCCATCCGAAGCCGGGTCATCACCGGAACGGCCTGGGTGGTGAATCGCGCCTCGATCTCGCCGCAACGAACAGCCCAACTCACCGACCGCTGCCACTGAAGCTGCGCGGCCTCGGCCACCGCCATGCGTTGGGCCCTGGTCTCCTCTCGGAAGGCCGCGATGCGGGCGAGGGCGAGCCGACCATCACCGGGCAGTTGGGCGACGTCATGAAGGAGTCGGTGAAGATCGCCCAGTCGGTCGTCGCCGGACGAGGGCTGACCGTGCCCGAGGGACACCACCTGCACGTCCACTTCCCCGCCGGCGCCGTCCCCAAGGACGGACCCTCGGCCGGTGTCACGTTGGTGACCGCGCTGACGAGCCTGCTGTCGGACACGCCGGCCAGACCGTCGGTGGCGATGACCGGCGAGATCACCCTGCACGGACGGGTCCTGCCTATCGGCGGTGTGAAACAGAAGCTCCTCGCGGCCCACCATGCGGGCGTGAAGGAGGTCCTCATTCCGAAGGCCAACCGCGCCGACCTCGACGACGTGCCCGACGACGTGCTGGCCGAGCTCACCGTGCACCTCGTCGAAACCGCCGAGCAGGTCCTGGCGCTGGCCCTGGTCTAACGTTCGCGAGCATGGAGCTCGTCATCAGGGGAGGCAAGGTCGCAACCGCCCACGGGGTGGTCGTGACCGACGTTGGCATCGACGGTGGTCGGGTGGTGCAGTTGGGCGGAACGCTCAGCGGCACCACGGAACTCGACGCAACCGGCCGATTCGTCCTGCCGGGCGGCGTCGATGCCCACGTTCACCTGACCGACCCCTACAGCGGTCCCGGCGAGCACAGTTGGGCCGACGACTTCACCACCGGCACTCGGGCCGCGCTGGCCGGAGGCGTGACGACCGTCGGCAACATGTCGTTCCACCGACGCGGCGAGCAAATGCTCGACGGCCTCGAACGAGACCTGGCTGACGCCAAAGCCAACAGCCTGGCCGACTACTTCATGCATCCGGTGTTGCTCGAACCCGACGAAGTCGGATTGGCCCAGATCGTCGAGGCTGCGGCCCTCGGGCACCCGAGCATCAAGGTGTTCCTGTCGTTCAAGCGCTTCGACCGCAACGTCGACCGCTTCCTGAAAGCCATGCGGGTGGCGGCCGCCGCCGGCGTGGTCGTCGCCATTCACTGTGAGGACGCGGCCATCATGGGCTGCTGCGGCGAGATGTTGGCCGAGCAGGGCCTCACCGAACATCGTCACTACCCGGAGACCCGACCCGTCGAGGCCGAACGTATCGCCACCGAACGAGCCATCGGGTTCTGCGAGATCTCGGGCGCCCCCACCTACGTCGTGCATCTGTCGAGCCAGGCGGCGCTCGACGCCTGTCGCCGTGGTCGCGCCCGCAACCTTCCCTTGTACGTCGAGACCCGACCCATCTACCTCTACCTGAACCGGGACCGCTTCGACGAGCCCGACGGTGCGAAGTACGCAGGCGCTCCCCCACTGCGCCTCGACGCCGACCGTGACGCGATCTGGGCCGGTATCAACGACGGTTCGGTGGCCACGGTCTGCACCGATCACGCACCGTGGAGCCTGGCGAAGAAGCTCGACCCGTCGCTGGGCCCATCGGAACTGCGGCAAGGCATGGCGGAACTCGAGACACTGATGCCGATGTTGTGGTCGCTCGGTGTCGCCACGGGCCGGATCTCGGTGTCCCGGTTCGTCGAGATGACCAGCACCAATGCGGCCAAGCTGTTCGGCATGTATCCCCAGAAGGGCTGCATCGCACCGGGGTCCGACGCCGACCTCGTCATCTGGGACCCGAACGAGACGCGCGTGATCGACGGTGGGTCCATGCACTCCAACGCCGACTACTCCCCTTACGACGGCTGGTCGGTGACGGGTTGGCCCACGCACACGCTCAGCCGGGGCGAGATCGTGGCCGAGGGATCCCGGGTGATGGCCGAACCCGGTCGAGCGATCTGCGTCCCCCGCCGCCCCTTCGAACGTCCCTGAGCCCAAGCTGGGCAACAACCCGCTGCCTCGTTGCCAGTCGTTGACAACAGTTGATACCTGCGGACAAACTGGCCCCATGAGCAAGAACACAATGAGCTTCGCTCTTCCCGAACCGATGCGAGACTACGTGTCCGAGCGCGTGCGGTCCGGTGAATATGGCAACACCAGCGAGTACCTCCGGGACCTCATCCGCAAGGATCAGCAAGAGCAGGCATCCCGCCAGCTCCGGCGACTCATCGCCGATGGCATCGAGTCCGGTGACGCTCGGCCGCTCACCGATGGCCTGCTCGGCGAGCTTCGCCGCTCCGCCCTCGGCGACGATCGTTGACCTCAGCACGGCTGCGCCCCCTGGCCCAATCCGACCTGATCGAGCGAACCCGGTACTACCGATCCAATGCGGGCGACGAGACCGGCGAGCGATTCTTCGACGCGGCTGTCAGCACCCTGGAAACGATCGAGAGCATGCCAGGGGTCGGCTCGCTCCTCCTTGGCGAGTTATCCGACATTCCCGGCCTGCGGTCGTACCGTATTGCCGGATTCCCGTGCGGGTGGTTCTACTTCGAACGCGACGAGTATGTCGACGTGATTCGCCTCCTCTCCTACGCCCAGGACCTTCCCGCCCTACTGTTCGACATCGACGGCTGAGCGAACACCGGTGGCAGCTCAGCAGGTACCTGCAACCCGGTCAGTCGGAGAGCACCCGCCGCCTTTCGAACGTCCCTGAGCACTACGCCTCGACCCTGGCCGACACCTCGCCCAGGCCGTCGATGCGGTAGGTCACGTTGTCGCCGACCGCGGCGGGTTTGGGTGGGAAGGCGGCGCCGGTGAGCACGATCTCGCCCGCCTTCAATTGGCTGCCGCGCTCGGCGACGTGGTTGGCCACCCAGGCCAAACCCTCGAAGGGGTGACCCATGGCGTTGCCGGTGACGCCTCGATCGACGATCTCCCCGTTCCATTCGAGTTCGACCGCGAGCTCACCGAGGCGGTCGACGTCGACGCCCTCGAGCCCCGGGGTGACCGTGCCCAGGACCGCACCTTCGCACCCGCACCGGTCGGCCACCAGACCGGCGGCGCCGAGCGCGGGGATGGCAGCGGCCCGGGTGTCGAGCACCTCGAACGACACGATCAGCTCGCCGACGAACGGAGCAATCGTCTCCCTCGTGTACGGCGTCGGCGATGCGGGCACGTCGGCCGCCATGCGAACCAACACCTCGCATTCGAGGGCAACCCCCACGAAGTCAGCAGCCGAGATGATGGCCGGCGCGCCCGGCGACGACACTCGAAGTTGCCCGGCGTGGATCTGGCCGCCGAGAGGGCGGTCGATGCCGAGCATCTCCTGCAACGGTTTGGCACCCGCGGCAATCTTGTAGCCGCCCAGCGGGCCGCGGTGGGGTTCAAGCAAGCGTCGAACCTCGTCCTGCACTGCGTAGGCGTCGTCGATCGAGAGTTCGGACCATGGGGCGTCGAATGGCTCGTGAGCCACGATCTGGGAGACGAGGGCTTGGGCCCAGACGGTGATGGTCGGTTCGGAAGCAGCCATCGCCGGACGCTACCGCTGATCTCCTACCGACACCCTTCGACCGACCGGCCATTTGAGTTGGCGTCGACAAACCGACAAGGATCGACCCGTTCGAACGAAAAGGGGATGCACATGGCCGGACGGCTCGAAGGCAAGATTGCGTTGATCACGGGGGGTGCCCGAGGTCAGGGCGCGGAGGAAGGACGCCTGTTCACGGCGCACGGAGCGACCGTCATTCTCACCGACGTCCTGGACGAGCAGGGCGAGCGGACGGCGGCCGAGATCGAAGGTGTCACCTACCGCCACCTCGACGTCCGCAGCGAGTCCGAATGGGAGGCCGTCGTCGGCGAGGTCATGGCCGAACACGGCCGCCTCGACGTGCTGGTCAACAACGCCGGCATCGACCTGGTGAAGAAGCTGGCAGCCACCAGCCTGGAGGAGTTCGAGCGGGTGGTCTCCATCAACCAGACCGGCACCTTCCTCGGCATGAGAACGGTGGCCAACGCGATGATCTCGGCCGGCAAGCCGTCTTCGATCGTGAACATCAGCTCGGTCGCCGGGCTGGAAGGGGTCGCGAACCACGGGGCCTATTCCGGCACGAAGTTCGCGGTGACTGGCATGACCAAGGCGGCGGCCAAGGAATGGGGCAAGCACGGCATCCGGGTCAACTCGGTCCACCCCGGCCTGATCGAGACCCCGATGACCGAGGACCTCCGACCGTTCCGAGACGCCGACGTCCGGGCCAAGGCCGAACGGAGCATTCCCCTCCAGCGCATCGGCCAGTCGATCGACATCGCCAACATGGTGCTGTTCCTGGCCGGCGACGAGTCCAGCTACTGCACCGGGCAGGCATTCACCGTCGACGGTGGCGTCCACCCCTAGACCGAAGCCCCGAGGGCGGGACCCCGAGGTCGAAGCCACCAGGGCGAGGCCGCCAACTGCAAGCTCCACCCCACCCACCCCCGTTCTGCAAGACCGCCGCCCCCTCCGCGGGGGTGATGCGCTTGCAGAACGGGGCTCGGGTGACTGGAGCTTGCAGAACGGGTGGTCGCACCGATCCGACTGAGTCGAGTGGACGGGCGGCGCTGACGCCGCGAGACTCGGACCGTGCGATTCACACCTACCGAACTCACGCCGGCGGAGCTCGAGCTCCAAGCCGAAGTACGAGATTTCCTGGCCGCCGAGCTGCCGCGCGGCACCTACGAACCCGCTCTGGGTATGGGAGCCGACCACGACAAGGAGTTCTCCAAGAAGCTGGCGGCCAAGGGCTGGGTCGGCATGGCCCTCCCGAAGCGTTACGGCGGCCACGATCGGTCGGCCGTCGACCGCTTCATCGTCGTCGAGGAACTGCTCCGGTCCGGCGCCCCGATCGGATACCACTGGGTGGCCGACCGACAGACCGGCTCGGTCATCAACAAGTTCGGAACAGAAGAACAGCGGGAACGTTTCCTGCCGATCATCTCCCGGGGCGAGATCGGCTTCTCCATCGGCATGAGCGAACCCGACAGCGGTAGTGACCTGGCGTCGGTCTCGCTTCGGGCAACCCGAACCGAAGGCGGATGGATCCTCAACGGCACCAAGATCTGGACGTCGAGCGCCCACGAGAACGACTACTTCATCTGCCTGTGCCGTACCACTCCGATGGAGGACGGGAACAAACATCAGGGTCTCAGCCAGATGCTGATCGATCTGGCTACCGAAGGACTGCAGATCAACGGCATTCCGTTCCTCGACGGAGCGCCAGGGTTCAACGAAGTCGTCATGACCGACGTCTTCGTCCCGGACGAGAACGTCCTGGGCGACGCCGGGATGGGTTGGGTGCAGAACACCAGCGAGTTGGCCTACGAGCGTGGCGGCCCCGACCGGTGGCTCTCCACCTTCGGCGTGGTCGAACAGTTCCTCGCTTCCCACGTCGGTACCCCGATGGGCGATCGGGCGGTCCAGTCGCTCGGCTCCATGGTCGCCCGCTACTGGGGCCTGAGGAACATGTCCCTCACCGTCGCTCGCATGATCGACCAAGGGGCCGCACCTTCGGTCGAGTCGGCCCTGGTCAAGGAGATGGGGACCCGCTTCGAACAGGACACCCTCCTCAAACTGATCGAACTGGTCGACCTCGAGCCGTCGCCCGAGTCGGCGTCGATGTTCGAGCGGATGTTCACCGCTGCCACCCTCACCGGCCCGTCGTTCACCATCCGCGGCGGCACCATCGAGATCCTCCGGTCCGTGGCGTCGAAAGGACTCCGATCATGAGCACCACCTCGCACATCAAACCCATCAGCGCACCCGACGTCAACGTCGACGAGCTGCTCAGCGACGCCGCCGCGAAGCTGTTCAGAAACGTTTCCGATTTCGACGCCGTCCAGGCCGCCGAGGCCGCGCGCTGGGCACCGACAGTCTGGAAGGCCGTCGCCGAGGCCGGCTTTGCCTGGATCGGTGTCCCCGAGTCGGCCGGCGGATCGGGAGGCACCATCGCCGACGCGTGCGAAGTGCTGCGCGTCGCGGGTGCACACGCTGCGCCGATCCCGTTGGCCGAGACCGGCATCATCGGAGGATGGCTGCTGGCTTGCGCCGGGCTGCCGCTCCCCGACGGCCCAGTAACCGTCGCCCCCGGTCGGCCCGACGACACACTGACGGTGACCGTGAACGCCGACGGCTCGGCCACCCTCGACGGTTCGTTGCACCGGGTGCCTTGGGCCGCGAAGTCCGACGTGTTGGCGCTGTTCGACGAGGCATCGGGGAAGGTCATCGCCGTGCCGAATTCGGCCTACACGACCGACCTACTCACCAACATGGCCGGTGAACCGCGTGAGACCGTCACGTTCGCCGCGGCCAGCATCCCGGCCGACGCCGTCGCCGAAGCCGGACCCCAGGTGACAACCGATGCGCTGCGGAACCGGGGGGCGCTGAGTCGGGTGATGCTCATGGCCGGAGCGCTCGAGGCCATGCTCAACCTGACAGTCGACTACTGCGAGGTGCGCCAACAGTTCGGCAAGCCCATCGGTCGCTTCCAAGCCGTGCAGCAGCACTTGGTCTGGGCCGCGCAGGACGCCGCCCTGACCAAGATGGCGGCCCAGATCGCTGCCCGCCAAGCGGCCCGCGGCGACGCCCGATTCGAGATCGCCGCGGCCCGCTCGTTGGCGAACGAGTGCGCAAGCACGGCCACCCGACAGTGCCACCAGGCGCACGGCGCGATGGGCATGACCCAGGAGTACGCCCTCCATCACTTGTCCCGTCGCCTCTGGTCGTGGCGTTCGGAGTGGGCCCACCCCGGGGAGTGGAGCGGCAAGGTCGGCCGATTCGCCGAATCGGTCGGCCCCCAGAACCTCTACCCGCTCATCACCGCCGGCAGCGCCCACCTTTCCTGACCCCGAGGGCCCCACCGAAAGCGTTCTGCAGTACAGGGACCGGCATTTCGCCGGTGGCCGTACTGCAGAACCCGGGACTTGCGAGGGGCGGCGGCAGAGGGGGCGTGGGTGAGTCGAAATCGAGGGACAAATTGTACGGATATTCGGACTTTTTGTAGCCTGATTTCATGTGTCGCAGAACCACCTGCAGGAAGTGCAAGAAGCCGAGCTGGGCCGGGTGCGGCGCCCACGTCGAACAAGTCCTGAGCGACCTTCCCGAAGCGGAACGATGCCAGTGCGCGGCGGACGCCGTTCCGGGTTGGTTGCGCAAGATCCTTCGGGGCTGAACACGCCGGCCCGCTCGAACCGTGGCCGCGGGTGGCACTGAATCCGGAGGAGCGCGTCGACGCAGTGGCTCTGTTCACGAGCAGTGCACCATGATGACCCCGTGAACGACCCCGTCGACGGCCTCGAAGCCGAGCTGGCCCGATTCGCCGAACGCGAACCCACGGTACGGGCCTGGGTCGCTCGGCGGTCCGACGACGAACTGCGCGCGCTGGTCCGGGACTCCGAGGCAACCACATCGGGCCCGCTGCGAGGGTGGACGCTGGGCGTGAAGGACGTCATCGACACCCACGACTTTCCGACCGAGCGAGGATCGCCCATCTACCGCGACCGTCGGCCAACTGCGGACGCCGCATGTGTCGCCCTGGCCCGCGCCGTCAGGGCGGTCATCGCCGGCAAGACCACGACCACCGAATTCGCGCTGTTCGCCCCGACGGTCACCACCAACCCCCACGATCCCGAGCGGACCCCGGGCGGCTCGTCAAGCGGATCGGCCGCCGCGGTTGCCGCCGGCATGGTACGCGCCGCATTCGGTACCCAGACGGTCGGCTCGGTTCTGAGGCCCGCGGCCTTCTGTGGGGTCGTCGGGTTCAAGGGCACATTCGGATTCGTGCCGCTGACCGGCGTCGGCACGCTGGCCCATTCACTCGACACCCTGGGGTGGCTCACCCGCGACGTGCACGACGCGGCCACCCTCTACCACGCGCTCACCGGGGACCAACCGGCCACCGCCATCCATCCGCCGAGACTTGGCCTCTACCGCTCGCACCAGTGGGAGCACGCCCAACCCGAGCTCGAGCCGATGCTGGGCGACATAGTCGCCATACTCGACGATGCAGGGGCCGAGATCGTCGAACTCGATCCGAGCCCCCACCTTCAAGAGGTCTCCGAGGCCGGCGAGGTGATCCTCGCCTACGAGGCGGCCCGGGTCTTTGCCTGGGAACGAGCAACCCAACCCGACCTCATCCACCCCTGGATCACGCGTTTGTTCGAACGAGGCGACGCCACCAGCCCCGAGCGCTACCACTGGGCTCGGCGGGTCGTAGCCGACGCCGCCCAAGCCCACGACCGCTGGCTCGGCCCCGACGGCCTCGACCTCGATGCCCTCCTCACCCCCTCAGCGCCCGGCGAAGCGCCGGCCATGACCACGACCGGCGACTCGGTCTTCAACCGGGTGTGGAGCACGCTCGGCACCCCTGCCGTCAACGTTCCCGTCCGACTCGGCCCGAGTGGCCTACCGCTCGGCGTGCAGCTCACCGCCCCCCGCTGGGCCGATGCACAGCTTCGCGCGGTCGCAGCCTGGGTCGAGCGCACTCGCATTCGCCACACCGAGGGATCACCGTGACCGACAGTTCCACGACCAGCCAGCCGGCTCCGCTCGCCGGCATACGCGTGCTCGACGCCTCCTCGGTCCTCTCGGGCCCCCTGACCGCGATGGTCCTGGCCGAGCTCGGCGCAGAGGTCATCAAGGTCGAGAACCCGGCCGCGCCCGACTTCACCCGAGGAACCGGCAGCCGCCGGGGTGGCATGACCGCCTACTACTACAACACCAACCGGGGCAAGCGGTCCCTGGCTGTCAACGGCCGCCACCCCGAGGGCAGGCGGATCATCCAGGCACTGGTGTCCATCGTCGACGTGGTCATCCAGAACATGCGGCCCGGCAAGGCGGCCGGGATCGGTCTCGACCCCGACGAGTGCCTCGCGCTGAACCCGTCACTCGTCTACGCAAGCATCAGTGGCTATGGCGCGGACGGGCCCGCAGCCGGGGAACCGGTCTACGACTACGTCATTCAGGCGGTGAGCGGCATGGTCGACCTCCAGCGGGATCCGGTCACCGGCCGCCACGATCTGGCCCGGCACTTCCCGGCCGACAAGACGACCTCACACGCGACCGTCGAAGCCATCCTGGCGGCGTTGTTCGCGCGGGAACGAGATCTTCTTCGCCGCGGCCAACACGTGCAGGTCAGCATGCACGAAGCGAACCTGGCCTGCTTCTGGCCTGATGGCATGATGCAGCACACGATCGTGGGCGAGCCCGATGACACAGCGCTGTATCCGGGCGACTACTACCGGGTCTACCCGACGACCGACGGCGCCATCGTCCTCATGCCCATCATGTCCCCGCTCGAGTCCGTGTGTCTGGCCGTCGATCGCCCCGAGTGGATCACCGATCCCCGGTGGTCACCGAACCTGGTCGCGGGCGACCTCGGTCTGTTCCAGGACCTGCTCGCCGACGAGATTGCGAGCC